>JALZJQ010000132.1 GCA_030859685.1 Actinomycetota bacterium
GGTTGTGCCTTATTGTCCCGCACATGCCCGCCGACACCAGGCTCCTGGATGAAGACCAGCGCGCCCTGGTCGGGCTCGTTCGGGAATTCGGCTCGAACGAGCTGGCTCCTGCGGTCGAGGGCCACGAATCCCGGGGCGAGGACCCACGGGCCCTCTACGGGCAGCTGGCCGAGCTGGGGCTCGCCGGCCTCCCGTTCCCGGAGGATCACGGCGGTGGGGGACAGCCCTACTCCAACTACCTCTTGTTGATCGAGGAGCTCGCCTACCACTACCTCTCATTCGCGATCGGCGTCTCCGTGCACACGCTGTGCGCTTTCGCGGTGAACGAGTATGGGACCGACGCGCAGAAGAAGGAGGTGCTTACCAAGCTCGCATCGGGCGAGTGGTTCGGCGCGTACTCGCTATCCGAATCCGACTCGGGGTCCGACGCAGCCGCGCTGGCCACCAAGGCCGAACGTAGCGGGGGCGCCTACGTCCTGAGCGGCGGGAAGGTGTTCTGCACCCGCGGGGCGGAGGCCGATGTGGTCCTCGTCATGGCGCGCACGGGTGGCGAAGGCCCGAAGGGGATCAGCGCGTTCCTGGTCGAGCAGGGGACCGACGGTTTCTCGGGGCTCAAGAAGGAAGTGAAGATGGGCTGGCGCTCGTCCCCGACGTGGCAGCTATCGCTCGACGACGCACAGATACCGGACGACCGCCGGCTGGGAGACGAGGGGCAGGGTTTCAAGATCGCGCTGGCATCCCTCGACTCCGGCCGCCTTGGCATCGCCGCGTGCGGCACCGGACTGGCTCAAGCGGCGCTCGACGCGACCCTCGGGTTCACGAAGGAGCGCGAGCAGTTTGGCAAACCCGTCGCGCACAACGAAGGGGTCCAGTTCATGCTCGCCGACATGTCAACGCAGATCGAGGCGGGCCGTCGCCTCTACCGGCACGCCGCGGCCCTTAGAGATGCGGGCGAGGACTATTCCCTGCAGGCTGCACAGGCGAAGCTCTTCTGCACCGATGCAGCCATGAAGGTCACCACCGACGCGGTGCAACTCCACGGGGGTTACGGATACATCACCGAGTATCCGGCCGAGCGGTTCATGCGTGACGCGAAGGGCCTCCAGATCGTGGAGGGGACGAACCAGATCCAGCGCTACGTGATCGGGCGTCGCCTCACGTCGTAGGGGGACCGGTTAGGGCGCGGTGTGCGTGATCGGGCGGTGCTCGAAGGGGGTTGAAAGGACGATCGTGGATTTCGTGGTCACTTCGAGCTTGGCCCTCAACGCGTCGAGGATCTCCTCGAGGGCCGGGGTGCTGGGGGCCCTGACGACGACGGTGTAGGAGTTGTCGCCGGCGACCGAGTAGCAGGACTCGACCAGGGGCAGCTCGGCGATCCGGGAAGGCACGTCGGCGGGGGAGTTCGGCCTCAGCGAGACGCTCACGAAGGCGGTGATGGGCAGGCCCACCTTCTCGAGGTCGATGTCGGCCCGGTAGCGCCGGATGACGCCCGATCGCTCGAGCTTGCGGATCCGGTCGTGGACCGAGGACGGCGCCAGCCCCACCCGCTCGCCGATGTCCGCGTAGGTGAGCCGGGCGTCCTCCTCGAGCAAGGCAAGGATCTTCCGGTTCTTATCGTCCATACCGAATATTATTCCGCCAGTCAGCCCTTCTGTCTAATGGTATTCACCACGAGGCCGAGAAAGCCGATATCCTCTGTAGGTCGAGAGAGGCAGTCGAGCGACGCGAAGGGAGGGCCACCATGACGAGCACGACCGCCGCCGCGGTCCCCATCCACCGCGAGGCCAAGGCCCACGCGTCGCCCCAGCCCTACGTCTACCCGCCAGCGCGCGAGTTCCGTGAGCCCGACTGGACCCGGCTCCCCGGCTACGTGGACGTCACCGAGGCCGAATGGACCAGTGCGAAATGGCAACGTCAGCACACGGTCAAGAACCTGGGTCAGCTTCGCAGGGTGTTTGGGGACCTCGTCCCCGAGGACCTCGCCGACTCGATCCTGAAGGACCAGCAGGAACGAGCCACGATGTCGATGCTGATCCCACCCCAGATGCTGAACACGATGGACGAGGGCGACCTGTGGGCCGACCCCATCCGGCGGTACATGATCCCGGCGTTCGAGGATCGCGAGGTTGAGTGGCCGAGCCATCCCCTGTCGCAGCGCGACAGCCTTCACGAGGCGGACATGTGGGCGGTCGAGGGCCTGACTCACCGCTACCCGCAGAAGGTGCTGGCCGAGTTGCTGTCGACCTGTCCCCAGTACTGCGGGCACTGCACGCGAATGGACCTCGTCGGAAACAGCGTCCCCCAGGTCATCAAGTACCGCTTCGAGATGAAGCAGAAGGACCGCTACGAGGCGATCCTGCACTACCTACGCGAGACCCCGACGGTTCGGGACGTCGTCGTGTCCGGTGGGGACCTGGCCAACCTCCCGATCTCGCATGTCGAGCACTTCGTCGGTTCCCTGATGGATATCGAGAACATCCGGGATATCCGTCTCGCGACGAAGGGCCTCATGGGCATACCGCAGCACTTCCTCCAGGACGAAGTTCTGGCGGGGATGGAGCGACTGGCCAGGAAGGCGGACGAGCGTGGAGTGGACATCGCGATCCACGCGCACG
The DNA here is from genome assembly GCA_030859685.1 of Actinomycetota bacterium. Lineage (GTDB taxonomy): Bacteria > Actinomycetota > CADDZG01 > CADDZG01 > WHSQ01 > JACCXF01. The sequence goes on from JALZJQ010000132.1 coordinate 2,616, forward strand.
TCAATCACGCCAACTCCATCACACCTCTCGTAGCCACGGCCGTGCGGAAGCTGCTGGACATGGGTTTCCGCGACGTCCGTAACCAGGGAGTGCTCATGCGGGGGGTGAACGACTCGCAGCCGGCTCTTTTGGATCTCTGCTTCACTCTGCTGGATAAGGCGAAGATCATGCCGTACTACTTCTACATGTGCGACATGATCCCGAACTCCGAGCACTGGCGGCTCGCCGTGTACGAGGCCCAGGGATTGCAGCACTCGATGATGGGTTACCTCCCCGGCTTCGCCACGCCGCGCATCGTCTGCGATGTCCCATACGTCGGCAAGCGCTGGGTCCATCAGGTCGATGCCTACGATCGCGAGAAGGGCATCTCTTACTGGACCAAGAACTACCGGACCGGGATCGAGCACGACGACCCCGGCGCGCTGCAGCGGATGTACGAGTACTACGACCCGATCCACACGCTGCCCGAAGAGGGCAAGGAGTACTGGCGCAAGCGGACGGCTGAGTCGGTCACGGCGTAGCGACCGTCATGGAACGTTTCGGAACCCATCGCTCCGTGGAGCCGCCCGGCGTGCTTCCTCAGCAGGCCCGCGTCCTCGACACGGACTGGCCACTGCGCGCCGATGAAGTCGCTATCGATGTCGAGTTCCTCAACATCGACTCCGCCTCCTGGCATCAGATTCGCCAGACGAGCGAAGGCGATGCCACGGTCATGAGCGAGAGGATCCGCGCCATCGTGAGCAAGGCCGGCAAGATGCACAACCCGGTTACGGGATCCGGCGGGATGCTCGTGGGGACGGTGTCGGAGCTCGGCGCCCATCGCGCGGGGCCGGCCGTGGGCACGCGCATAGCGACGCTCGTGTCGCTAACCTTGACGCCCCTGCAGCTCGACGAGATCGTGAGCCTGGATCCTGCGTCCGAGAAGGTGCGCGTGCGGGGCACAGCGATCCTGTTCGGATCCGGGATCTACGCGCGGTTACCCGACGATCTGGACGACGAGGTCGTCCTGGGGGTACTCGACGTTTGTGGGGCCCCCGCCTGGATGTCGAACCTCGCACGCCCGGACATGAACGTCGCCATCATCGGGGCCGGCGGCAAGTCCGGGATGCTGGCGTCCGCCCAAGCGGTCCGCTCGGTGGGTCCCGATGGTCGCGTCCTTGGGCTCTGCTGGCCCGAGGAGACGGTCGACAACGCCAAGGCTGCCGGGGCCGAGGCGATCGCCGTCGACTGCACGAGCCCCATGGGGGTACACGACGCCGTGATCGAGGCGCTGGGCGGGCGGCTGGCGGACCTCGTGTTCGTCTGCGTCAACGTCCCCGGTTGCGAGGGTGGGGCCATCCTCGCCTGCGAGGAGGACGGACGTGTCATGTTCTTCTCCATGGCCACCTCTTTCACCGCCGCCGCTCTGACGGCCGAGGGCGTCGGGAAGTCGTGCGAGATGATCATCGGGAACGGCTTCGTACCCGGGCATGCGGATCTTGCACTGGACCTCGTCCGGTCGGACGAGCGCCTGCTCGAGAGATTCAAGGGACCGGGCCGATGACCACGACGTTGTTCCACAACGGAACCATCCGCACGAACGTCGACGCCGATCCCGATTGGGTGCTGATCGACGACGACCGGATCTCGGGGACCGGCCGGGCCTCCGATTCCCCTCAAGCCGATCGCGTCGTCGATCTGCAGGGAGCGGCGCTCGCTCCGGGCTTCTGCGACGCGCACGTGCACCTTCCCGCCACCGGCATCTACGCGAGCGGCATGGACTTCCGGGGGGTACGTGAGGTCGACGAGATCCTCGATGCCTTCCGGGCGCAAGGCGAGGGCGGGGGCGCGGTGTTGTTCGGCGGCAACTTCGAGGACCCCCTCGACCGTTCGATGTCGCGCCATGATCTCGACTCCACCGTGGGCGAGCGGCCCGCCATGCTCACCAGGGCGGACATGCACTCGTGCATCGTGTCGAGCGCGCTCCTCAGGCAACTCGACCTGAGCGACCCGGAGGGCATCGACCTCGACGAGAACGGCGCGCCGACCGGGTACCTGCGCGAGAAGGCTGCGCGCGGGGCCTACAACTGGTTCGAGAACAACCTCCCGCGCGCAGAGCAGATCGGTGCCATCAGGGCCGCGGTGAGGCTCGCCTACAGCAAGGGGGTCACGTCGGCCCACGAGATGTTCGTGGTCGAGTGGCGGGGATGGGACTCGTTCGACCTCTTCAACGAGGCGATCGAGCCCGTGGCCCTCATCGTCCGCCCGTACCTCGCCACGACCGAGATCGACCGGGTCAAGTCGCTCGGCTACCCCAACATCGGCGGTGACTGGTTCCTCGATGGCTCGTTCGGCTCGCACACGGCGTGGATGAAGGAGCCGTTCGCCTCGGCGCCTCCTCCGGGCTCGCCGGCCAACGGGGTCAGCTACAGGACCGACGACGAGGTCTATGACTTCTTCCTCGAAGGGCAGAGCGCGGGCATGCAGGTGGGCGTGCACGCCATCGGCGACGCCGCTATCGAGCAGGCCGTGACGGCGTGGGAGAAGGTGGCCGATCAGGTAGGTCTCGACGCCGTGGGGTCGCTCGGCCATCGCCTCGAGCATTTCGAGTGCTCCGGTGACGATCACATCGCCCGTTCGGCCCGCCTCGGCCTTCGCATCAGCGGCCAGCCGGCCTTCGACGCGTTCTGGGGCGGCCGGGACGGCCTCTACACGGAGCGGATCGGGTGGGATCGAGCCCGCGGGATGAACCGCTGCCGCTCGTGGCTCGACGCCGGGTTGTGGGTCGGTGCGGGATCGGACTCGACCGTCACGCCGCTGGATCCGTTCCTCCAGATGCGGGCGCTGCGCGTCCACCACGTCGCGGCCGAGTGCCTCACTGGACAGGAGGCCCTATTCCTTCACACTGGTGGGGCACATGGACTGTCGATGCAGGACCCGGACCGCGGGACGATCGAAGCCGGCTCCGCAGCGGACCTGGCGTGGCTGGATCGCGACCCCGTGACGACCGATCCGGATGAGCTGACCAAGACCGAGGTGCTCGGCACCTGGGTCGACGGCCGAAGGGTGTGGCCGCTCGATGAGGCGGAGACTTCGTGAGGACCGAGAGGCAGTTCTCCCGACCGATCGGGCGGCTCCGGGTCGACGGGGACGCGATCGCCGAGTGCCGGGACCTGGCGGCGGACATATCCGCTCCGATCGACGAGCTGGCCCGGACCCGGACGACGGTGTCTCTAGAGCGTGCCTGCCTGCGTCTGGTCGGGGTCGATGGCGTCGAAGGCGAGGGAACCGCGGCCGTCCCGATCCCGAACCGCGTCGTTGACGGGCTGCGCAACTCGGTCGGCCTCGAGCGCGGCGCCCTGATCCCGTTCTTCCACGCGGTCGAATCCGGTTGCGGCGACATCCCCTCGGCCGCCAGGGCGATCGCCTCGGGCGAGTGCCGGCCCGAGTGGCCGGAGGGGCTCGACCTCGACCTCGCCACCGAACGCGCCAGCAAGGAGGCCCGGAGCGCGGTCGATGTCATCGCGGGGGCGGCTACCCAGCGGGCCCAGGAGATCGGTGAGGTGGGCGATGCCTCGAAGCCGTGGCTCTACCTGATCGTGGCCACCGGCAACATCCACGAGGACATCCCGCAGGCGGTGGCCGCGGCCCGGAACGGGTGCGACATCATCGCCGTGATCCGCTCGACCGGACAGTCGCTACTCGACTACGTCCCTTACGGGGCGACCACCGACGGGTTCGCCGGCACCTATGCAACGCAGGAGAACTTCCGCCTCATGCGCGCCGCTCTCGACCAGGTCGGCGAGGAGCTCGGCCGCTACATCCGTCTGACCAACTATGCAAGTGGTCTCTGTATGCCCGAGATCGCCGTGATGGCGGCGATGGAGCGTCTCGACATGATGCTCAACGATTGCATGTACGGGATCATCTTCCGCGACATCAACATGCAGCGAACCTTCGTGGACCAGAACTTCTCGCGCATGGTGCATTCGCTGGCGGGGATCATCATCAACACGGGCGAAGACAACTACCTCACCACTGCGAACGCGGTCGAGTCAGCACACACCGTGCTGGCATCGCAATTCCTCAACGAGCGACTGGCCATCAGCGCAGGACTGAAGGCCGAGCAGATGGGACTCGGCCATGCGTTCGAGATCGACCCGAGCCTTCCGGACCAGATCCTGATGGAGATCGCGCACGCGCAGCTCGTGCGCGAGTGCTTCCCCGACGCCCCGCTCAAGTACATGCCCCCGACGAAGCACATGACGGGCAATATCTTCCAAGGCAACCTGTACGACGGGATGTTCAATCTCGTGGGGGCACTGACCGGACAGGACATCATCCTGCTCGGCATGATGACCGAGGGCATCCACACCCCCTTCCTGTCCGACCGTGACCTCGCCCTCGAGAACGCCGGCTATGTGTTCGGCGGAGCTTCCGCACTTGCGGGCGAACTTCGCTTCGAGGCCGGTGGGCTCGTCGAGCGACGGGCCGACCAGGTGCTCGAGGAGACTCGTCAGATGCTTCACAAGGTCGCCGATATCGGGATGTTCGCTGCGATCGAAGCCGGGATGTTCGCCGACACCGTTCGCACGCCCGAGGGTGGCAAGGGCCTCGACGGCGTGATCGAGAGGGACGGCGGCTACGTCAACCCGATCGAGGACGAGCTCAAGGCCCGGGTCGGGGTGCCGTGATGGCCGCGATCAAGCCCTACGGGGACGCGACGGACGATGGCCTCGTCCAAGTGTCTTTCACTCTCCCGATCGGAGAGTCGGAACGCGCGCGTCAGTCGGCGCTGAAGTTCGCCGAGTCGATGGGACTCCAGCGCGCCCAGGTACAGCACATGAAAGCGATGGGCCCGGACTTCACCTTCTTCGTCGTCTACGGCGCCTCGATCCACTCCGTAAACCCGGACGACATCGAGATCGACGAGCGCGACTTCCCGGAGCTCACGTCGCTAGAGATCAATCGCATGATCCGCGAGACCCTCAAGCGGCAGCTCGTGGTAGTGGGGGCGTGCACCGGCACCGACGCCCACACCGTGGGGCTCGACGCGATCCTGTCGATGAAGGGCTACGCGGGCGACAAAGGCCTCGAGTACTTCGGCGAGATGCGGGTGCTCAACCTCGGGTCGCAAGTAACGCCGGAAGAGGTCGTCACCGTCGTGCGCGACGAGCAAGCGGACGCGGTGCTCATCTCCCAGGTCGTAACGCAACGCGACGCCCACATCGTCCACCTCGAACAGGTGCGCGACGCTCTCGAAGCGGCCGGACTGCGCGATCGGGTCGTGCTGATCGGCGGGGGACCGCGCTTCTCGACGGAGCAGGCCGCCGAGCTCGGCTACGACCGCATCTTCGGGCGAGCCACCAAACCGTCCGATGTCGCCTCGTACCTGACCTGGGCCGTGACCGAGCGGGCCAAGGCGCGCGCGACAGCCGCGGCCCCCGCCTCGTGAGCGACCCCATCCGGGCGAGCCACCGCCTCAGGTTGTCCCAGGCCGACGCCCATTACGGGGGCAACCTGGTGGCCGGGGGACGGCTCATGGAGCTGTTCGGCGACGTGGCCACGGAGCTGTGCATCCGCTCCGACGGCGACGAGGGCCTGTTCGCGGGCTACAGCTCGGTCGACTTCCTCGCGCCCCTCTACGCTGGCGATTTCATCCAGGTCGAAGGCGAGGTCGCGAAGAAAGGAAGCTCCTCGAGGCGGATGGAGTTCCGGGTTCTCCGGTACGCTCGACCCAGACCAGACGTCTCGGACTCGGCGGCGGACCTCCTCGACGAGCCGGAGCTGGTGGCTCGAGCGACGGGTACATGCGTGGTCAAACAAGATCGTCAGCGCAGGGTTGGGGAGGGGAGTGGTTCATGAGAAGAGTGAATGGTATCCGAGCAGTCACTTACGACTGCTGGGGAACCTTGCTGAAGGACCGTGACTGGGAGGGCGCCATGGAGATCCGCACCGGCGCCCTTCGTCGTTTCCTGGACCTGTCCGACGATGACGCCCGCGTCCTGATCGACGAGGCGTGGGCTCACCACGATGAGGCATGGAAACAGGTCGAGACGTTCGGGCCCGGGCGCATGGCCGCCTACTGTCTCGAGAAGCACGGGGTCGACGACGACGAGTCCATCGCCACTCTTACGCGCGAGTTCGAGGAAGCGAGCCTGACGAACGGCGTCGACCGTGTAGAGGGGACCCTCGAAACCATCCGGGCTCTAAAGAGGAACAACATCCGTATCGGGCTCGTGTGTGACACCGGTTTCACTCCCGCCCGCGTTGTGCGCGAGCTGCTCGACGAATGCGATCTGTTGTCCGAGCTAGAGGTGCAGTGTTTCTCGGACGAGGTCGGTGTCCCGAAGCCCGGCGCCGAGATCTTCGCCAAGGCGCTGGCCGAGCTCGGCGCACGCCCACCCGAGGCGGTGCACATCGGAGACCTGAAGCGAACGGACATCGCGGGGGCCCGCGACATCGGCATGCACGGCGTCCGGTTCAAGGGTGTCCACAACGACGCCACCGACGCGCACGAGGCCGAGGTCGTCATCGACCGTCACGATCAGCTCCTCGAGGTGCTCGGCCTGAGCTGAGGGATCCGCGCCCCGATACCGGTCCCGTTTGGCCATTACTGACGCTATTCCGAGATGCGAGGACGGCCGAGCCAGACCATGCGCTCCGCCGAGCGCGAGTGACCTCTTACTTCTTGGCGGCGTCGCGGACGCAGAGGACCGCCCACGGAAGGATCTCCAGCCGCTCCGGTGGGATCTCGGCGCCACAGACGTCGCATCGCCCGTAGGTCCCTTCATCCAGCTTCACGAGGGCCCGCTCGACGTCCTTCAGCAGCACCTGCATGTCATCGTGAAGCGCCACCTGCTCGATGCGCTCGATCGCCATGCTGGTGCCCTCGCCCACGCGCTTCCCGAAAGAGATCCCGCCGGTGGACTCGGGTGGCTCGGATATCAGCGCAAGCTCGGCCTCCAACTTGACGCGCTTTTCTTCGAGGCTCGTTGCGATGTCGTCGGCGGGTGTCATGGTCGGTCCTGACTGTATGACGGGGGGAGAAGAAAGACCGACTCGGGTGACCCGAAGGCCCTACAGCCCCTCAGTTGTGCTTAAGGAGGTTTTCGACGCGCTTCTCGGCCCGCTGACGGTATCTTTTGTCGCCGAGCAGGTTGTCGATCCACCGCCCGAGACTCTGCGTCGGGCTCGAGCCGGGCGAGCCGTGCCGGCCGGTCCGAGAACGGGCCCTTGGCGGCTGGGTCTTGGCGGTCGCGCTAGAGGAGTTCATAGACGAAGTATGCCCCAAAGAAGGCGACGCTCACCAGCAGGGTGAGACCGCTGTAGAAGAGGAGGCTGGCCTTCAGCGCGATCTTGGGTTCGTTGATCGA
>JALZJQ010000172.1 GCA_030859685.1 Actinomycetota bacterium
CGAAGAGGGCATGGGTATATCATCACGTCGCGCGGTCGGCATCTTGGGGGGTCACGATGAGTCTTGCCGGAAAGCCCGTTGCGCGAGGGATCGTGTGCCTCGCGACTGTAATCGGAGCGAGCGCGATCGCTAATCCGGTCGCTCATGCCCGGCCCTCCTGCCTCGGCAGACGGGCCACGATCGTGGGGACGCCACGCTCCGACTCGATACGGGGCACGCGGGGTGCCGATGTCATCGTGGCTCTCGGGGGCGCGGACTCGATCCGGGCGCGCGGCGGCAACGACCGGATCTGCGCGGGACGCGGGACGGACTTCGTGTCGGCCGGACGAGGCGATGATTCACTCAGCGGCGGGCGCCACGGCGACGCGCTCATGGCGGGCTCGGGCGACGACCATCTCAACGGCAACTCCGGCGACGATAGGGTGCGCGGCCAGCGCGGCGGCGACAGCCTGCACGGAGGGGTAGCCGGCGGGCCGGGTGACGACGTCCTGTCCGGCGGTCCCGGCCCCGATACGGTCGACGGCGACTGGGGCGGCGACACGGTGCGCGGCGGTCGCGGCCACGACGTCGTCATCGGCGGCGGCGGTGCCGACCGCGAGTGGGGCGGAGCCGGCCACGACACGATGTTTGGGGATGCCGGAGCCGACCGGTTGCGAGGCGGTCGCGGAGTGGACGGAATCGTCGGCGGGACGGGAGCCGACCGGCTGCGAGGGGGCGCGGGGAGCGACCGGCTCGAGGGCTCGGACGACGACGACGTCCTCGCGGGCGGCGACGGGCACGACCGCCTCTTCGGCTCCCCCGGCGACGACACGCTCCGGGGTGAGGAGGGAGACGACCACCTCGACGGCGGCGACGGTACGGACGACCTTCATGGCGGTCCGGGCACCGACAGCTGCGTCAACGGAGAGACCGTGACGGGGTGCGAGACATGACCTCACGACGTGCGACATCGGGTTCACCACCGGTTCGAGGAGGGAATCACATGAAGACCCACCGCATTTCATTCCGGCACGTCGTCGCGCTTGTGTGCGCGCTCGGTCTCGGCCTCGGCGCGATGGCCCCCGCGGTCGGGGATCCGCCGGGCGGACCGACGAGGTCCACCGCCGATTCGCTCCACGACAAGCGCTACGTGGCCGCGGGCAGGCGCGCCTACGTCATCGGCGCCGAGAACGGACGGTTTCCTCCCATGGGGTGGCACATACGCGGGGAGATGGGGGGCGTGTGGCCGCATCCCATCAAGGCGCTCGACGCCTACTGGTTCGCGGTCAACGGACAGTGGGTCCCGGGTGCAAAGAGGTTCACGAGCGGCCCCGGATACGTACGTATGAACTTCCCCGCGACGGAGGGCGTGCGGCTGACGAGGCTCGAGTTCTCGCCTGACGGCAGCCCCGTGGTGCTGGTGCGACTCACGTTGCGCAACACGATGCGTCGGGACCGCCGCGTGACGCTGACCATGGACGCGCGCAGCGACATCCTGGCGTCGTACCCGTGGGCGTGGACGACGCCCTCGGCGCGCGAGTTCAACCAGCAAGACGTTGGTTCCTACGACCCCGCCACCGGCACGCTCACCTTCCGGGAGAGCGGCAAGTCGTGGTTCGCGAAGGTGCGCGCGTCGAAGGAGCCGACCTTCGGAGCGATCGGCGATGCCTACTGGGGACCCGTGCCGCCCGGCGAGCGCCCGGAGTACTACGAGTACGACGGCGACCCCGCCACGCCGCCCGTCGACAAGGGCGAGAACGCCGAGGTGCGGTGGCGGTTCCGGCTCGGCGCCGGACGCGCCCGGACCATGTGGCTCGCGGTCGCCGGATCGCAGATGTCGGAGGCCGCCGCGAGCGCCGCGGCCCGCAAGGGTCTGTCGCGGCCACACGAGTCCCTGCATCGCATGGTGCGGTCGCGCCGACGGTTGCTGCAGCGCACCAAGGTCGAACTCCCGAACCGGACCCTCGAAGCCGGGTTCGATTGGGGCAAGCTCAACATGGCCGATCTCACGCGGACCGTGCGGAACGTTCGCGTCAGGGACGTCGAGGAGGGCAGGACATATCCGCCTCCCGTCGCGCGCTTCCGCAAGCTCACCGGGATAGGCGCGGGATATCCGGACTATCCGTGGTACTTCGGGACCGACGGCGCGTACACGGCCTACCCACTCGTCGCCTCGGGGCAATGGGGCACCGCAATGGACCATTTGCGCTCGATAAAGAAGGTGTCGCGCGCCCTCAACCGCGCCGAGGGCAGGCCCGACGCAGGCAAGGTGATTCACGAAGTCATGACCGAGGGCTCGGTGTACTTCGGCGACATCGACGACCCCGGAAACACGAACGAGACCGCGCAGTTCGCCAGCGCGGTCTACCTCGTCTGGAAGTGGACCGGAAACGACCGGTTCCTCAACCAGATGTATCCGTTCGTGCGCGACGGCATGCGCTACATCACCACGCCGGGTTGCCCGGTCGACGCGTCGGGAGAGGGAACGTGCGACAACGACGGCGATGGATGGCCCGAGGGGCGGGGCATGGTCGAGCGCGCCGGCATGGGGGCGGAGAAGCTCGACGTCACCGTCTACACGTGGGAGGCGCTCAGGGCACTGGCGCGCATGGCGCGCGCCGAGGGCGACGTCGGCACCGCGACATACGCGCGCACTAAGGCGCGCTCGATGAAGCGCAGGTTCGAAGAGGCGTGGTGGATGCCCCGCGCGAACCTCTACGCGGACTCGCGTTGCAATCCCGGAGACGTGAGCGCGGATCCGGGCAACGTCTGCCGGAGGCCGGAGCAGAAGCTCCAGCAGCGCCACTGGATCAACGCGACCCCGATGGAGACGACGATGGCGGACAAGAGCAAGGGCAGACGAGCGCTCAACCGTCTCGAGACGTCGACGTTCACCGGCGCATGCGGCCTCTATCACACCGGGAAAGGAGGGGGGCCCGAGCGCAACGGCGAGCTCAAGTGCTGGACTCTTCCGAACTCCGTCATGGCCATAGGCGAGTCGAACTACGGGCATCCGGAGGACGCGCTCTATTACATGAAGCGCGGGATCGCGGCGTGGCTCGACCTCGAGCAGCCGGGGGCGTTGCCGGAGATCGCCCCGAGCCCCGAGTTCGATCCGTTCGTGGACTTCCGCGAGCGCGCGATGTTCATGCAGGCGTGGTCGTCGTACGGGCTCCACTGGCCGGTGATCCACGACTTCCTCGGTATCCGGCCAGACGTGCCGGCGCGGAAGCTCGCCGTCATCCCCGACGTACCGGGGTCGTGGCCGGGCCTGTCCGTGCGGCACCTGCGTGTCGGCAGGGAGGCCGTGGCGGCGTCCGCGTCGGCACAAGGCGATCGCTATGTGACCAGGGTCTCAGACATAGCCGACTGGAGGCTGACGATCGGCCACACCGTGCCGGCCGGCGAGAGGATCGAGTCGGTCCGACTGGACGGCCACCGGACCGAGTACAAAGTGGTCCGGACCAAACGAGGTCGCGAGGTCCGGGTCCGTACGAGCACGAGCTCCCCGCACACGCTGGTGGTGAGAACGAGGTAGCGGACGCGCAAGAAGGCAGTTGAAGGCGCCCGGATTCTGGAGTGCGGGTTCCTCGCTATTACCTCTTTCTCGACGTGGAGCGACTTGCGAGGAGCGTGCTGTTTCAGAGTCTCCAACAGGCGACGACGCTCCACAGGATAACCATCCCACTGATCCGGTTCGGGGCCGTGCTCTCGTTTTGTTAGCACGCCGAGCTCCGACAGCGGGTTTCCGAGGTCCTCGGGCATGAAGTCGCTCTTGACCTGTCCCACCATCACGCCGTTCGCGACGATCCGCCACTTCGCTTCGGATCGCCGTAACTCCTCGACCAGGGACCGGAGAGTGAATCCATTGTTTTAGCAGGCTGACTTAGTCCTTCGTCCAAGAATCTGACGGCAACCAGACGTTCAACTTCTTCGACCAATAGTCGATCGGGAGCGTCGATCTCCGTCGGGTTGCCATCTGGTGACCTCAGGCCGATCGAGAGGTGTACGTTCTTACGCCTCGGCTTCGCCGCCGTCACGACTTAAGGGAAGGCCGGCAACCTCCCAATCCGGAGCACCTTCTACTAGCCTTTTGACCTTGTATCCCTTGTTCTTCAGGAACCGCGCCGCGTCGGGCGCGAAAGCGCACAGCGGCCCGCGGCAGTACGCGACGATCTGTTTCGTCTTCGGCAACTCCTTGAGGCGCTTCTTCAGTTCGCCGAGCGGGATGGAGATCGCACCCGGGATGTGCCCGGCCGCGTACTCCTCGTGCGGTCTGACGTCCAGGACGACCAATCTGTTCTTGTGCTGGAGGCGCTCCCACAACTCGTCCATCGTTAGCTCCTCGACATGGTCGTCGCCCAGGTACTCGTCGACCAGGCGCTCGATATCTCCACTGGTCTCACGCGCTATCTCCTGCAACGTGCGCCAGAAGTGGACGACGTCGGGGGAAGCGACCCGATAGTTGACGAAGGTGCCGTCGCGCCTCGTCGTGACGAGACCGGCGTTCTTGAGGATCTGAAGGTGCTGGCTCGTATTGGCGATCGATTGACGCACCTCCGCGGACAGCGATTCGACGCTCCGCTCGCCATTCGCCAGGACGTCGATGATCTCTGCGCGCCGTCCATTCGACAACGCCTTCGCGACTTGAGCGATCCCATCAAATAGAGCCTCTTTGGCGGCGCTGGAGCTCATCCCCGCATCATAGTTGAATCAATCGTTCGCTTGAATAGTGCCCACGAAGGTTGGCGGCCGCATCCAGGGCAGAGAGCCCGGTGCCGACCGCCGCAGCGGCCGCCGCCGCCCGCAACCCCCAAAGGTCGGCCACCGAACCGAAGACGAGTGCACCTGCAACGTAGCCCCCGTCGCGCCACATCCGAAAGAAGCCGATCGCCGACGGTTGTCGATCCTCAGCAGTGCTCTCCGCCGCGGCTGCGATTAGCGCTGGATAGGCGAGCGCGGTGCCGATCCCGAGCAGGCTGGCGGCCATGACAGCCGGTGCCAGCTGCTGCGTGAAGAAGAAGCCGGCCAGAGCGGCAGCCTGGAGCAGCATGCCGGTGGCGATCGGAATGCGTCTGCCGATCCGGTCCGACAGAGGACCGGTGAACACCTGGAGGAGGCCCCAAACGATCGGGTACGTAGCCGCGACGCCGGCGATCTGGGTTGTCGAAGCTCCCGCCTCGGCCAACAGCAGGGGCAGCAACGCCCATGCGAAGGCATCGTTGGCGTTGTTAACGAGTCCGATGCGTGCGCACGTGCGCAGTAGGCGGTTCTGGAACAGGGGCCGGAGTTGAAGGTTCGGTCTCAGGTTTTCGACTAGATGAGTGTCTCGAACGATCAAGGAGCTGGCAGCAGCGCCAGCGGTTACTATCACGAGCCCGAGGACGAATGGCTCCGGCCGGATGCCGAAGCGCTCTGCGAGCATCCCGGATCCGAACGCCGACAGACCAACCGCCACATAGCCGGCGAATTCGTTCAGACCGATCGCCCGTCCCCGCTCGTGGTCGTTGGCGAGCTGGATCTTCATGAGGACCGTCGTGGACCACGTGAGGCCCTGATTGATTCCGAGCAGCAGGTTCGCGCCGACGACCCATCGCCATGACGGGGCCCACATCAACAGCAGGGGGACGGGGAACCCGACCAGCCATCCTGCGATCAGCACACGCCGCGGTCCGAAGCGTTCGGCAAGAATGCCGGCGGCGAGGTTGGTGATGGCCTTAGCGAGGCCGAAGGTCACGAGGAACAGGGAGGTGGCGAGTCCCGATGCGAGTCCGAACTCTCTCTCAGCGAGAAGGGGGACGAGCGAGCGCTCCTGTCCTACGAGGGCGCCGACCAGCGCGTTGATCCCGATCAGGAGCGCGAACTGAGGCAGGTTCGGGCGGATCCCCTTCGTCAGCGTCGTCACCGCCGGAATATACTAATCAAGCGAACACTTGACAATGTGGGCCCCGCGGGCGCAGGATAGGGGCGTCAGCTACCGAGGGAAGGGCGGGGAGAGTGATCTTCCGACAGTTCCTGCACGAGGAGGCTTCCTGCGCTTCGTACCTCGTCGGCTGTCCGACCGCGGGAGTGACGGCCATCGTCGATCCCCAAGTCGATGTGGGGACGTACGAGGCGGCAGCCGCACACCACCGCCTTCGCATCACCGACGTCATCGATACGCACGTGCACGCGGACCATCTATCCGGGGCGCGCGGTCTTGCCGAGAGCACCGGAGCTACCCTGCGGATGGGGCAAGAGGCCGAGCTGGGATTCGCATTCCAACCCCTATGGGAGGGGGAAATGATCGAGATCGGCAATCGGCGCGTCCGGATCATCAATAGCCCCGGTCACACTCCCGAGCACGTGTGCTTGCTGGTCGATGACTGGTTCGTGCTTACGGGTGACACCTTGTTCGTCGGTGATGTGGGGCGAGTGGATCTCGCGCTCTCCAAACTCGACGACGCAGAGCTGCGAGCGCGAGCGAGAACGCTCTATTCCTCGCTCCAGAGGCTGCTGGCTTTACCGGATGACACCGAGATCTACCCGGGTCACTTCGCCGGCTCGACGTGCGGACGGGGCATGGACGGCAAGACCGTCTCCACCATCGGGCGCGAGCGACGAACGAACCCGGCACTCGAGCTCGATCTCGATGCTTTCATCGCTTACCAGCTCTCGAACGCCCCACCGCTGCCCAAGGACTTCGATCTGATAAAGCGGTTCAACCTGGCTGCTGAGGCGGCTGAGGAGGTGATGGAAGGCAATCGATCGAGGAAAGACGGCGAGGCGGACGAACCCATCGCAGGCCGCGCTAACGCGCGCTGAAGAGAGAGGTTGAACATGACGACAGCAAGTGCGGATATTCGACACGCCGACGCCTCCGATTCCGGGCTTCGGATCGGAACGATGCTCATGACGCTTGCAGCTATCGGATTCATCGGTTACGCACTGATTTTCTTCGTGCGCAACTTCACCGACAGCTTCCTTGAGCTCGGTATCGGAGCCAACGAGGTGGATGTCGACAAGGGCCAGATCACCCAGTTCAGCCCTTCGCTGTATCAGTACATCAGTCACCTGCACATCGCGGTGTCGGGGTTCATCGCAGCCACTGGGCTGGCGGTTGCGTTTCTCGTGTGGTTCGGCGTTCGCCGCGGTTACATGTGGGCGTGGGTCGGAGCCGTAGCGGC
>JALZJQ010000189.1 GCA_030859685.1 Actinomycetota bacterium
CTACGAGATCCCCTACGACCTTGGCGACCCCGACGACAACGAGCCCAATCCCGGCCAGCGCGGCGAGGATGTCAGGGGCCAGACGGTATTCGACGGCTGGGGTGACGTGCGGCTGCTCAACGCGGACACGCTCGACGAGATCGACGCCTACGCGGTCGAGGAGGCAAAGGACGAGCGTTTCGCGAGCGGCTTCGGTGCACTGTCGGTGCACGAGGTCAAGACCGATCAGCGCAAAGATTCCAAGCTCGGCTACCTCTCCTACTACTCCGCGGGTCTGCGAGTGATCAGATCCGATAGCAGAGGCATCAAGGAGATGGGAGTGTTCATCGACAAGGGGGGCAACGACTTCTGGGGCGTCTTCCCGATCAAACAGGGCGCCAAGCGGCCGCTGATCCTCATGAGCGACAGGGACCTCGGCCTCTACATCCTCAAGTACACGGGGCCGGAGCCCGGCAGGGTGCTGTCTTCAGGCGCCTGTAAGGGCCGCAGGCTCGGGTCGAGAACCGATCGTTCGGTCGGGAGCGGTCAGGTCATCGTCGGTACGGAGGGCAACGACGTGCTGACGGGCACGACCGGGAACGACATCATCTGCGGCCTTGGCGGCGACGACGTCATCGATGGCAACGGTGGCGGGGACAAGATCGTCGGAAACGCCGGTAACGACACCATCTCGGGTGGAAACGGCAAGGACAGCATCCGCGGCGGTGCCGGCCGCGACGTGATCAACGGCAACGACGGCAACGACGTGATCCTGGGAGGTGCGGACAACGACACCCTCAGGGGCAACGGCGGATGGGACACCCTCAGGGGCGGTCGGGGCCGGGACACCCTGCAGGGTGGCGACGGCAACGACGTGCTCCGCGGTGGTGCCGACAACGACACCCTGAAGGGCTACGCGGGTGACGACAAGCTGAACGGCGATGGCGGCACCGACACCTGCGATGGTGGCGGTGGACGCAACACCCTGAGGAGCTGCGAGAGAAGGTAGCGCAAGAAGCTTGCTCTGCTAAGGAGGAGTGGAGGCCGGGATCGTGGTGATCCCGGCCTCCTGCGCGTCCCGGACTCCGGAGGCTCCATCTCAGGCCCCAGAAAGGAGAACGTCACGCTCTTTATGATGGGTGCTGACTTTGTCTGAAGCTGGCCCCCGGCCCGTTAGATCAACTCGTCGCGTAGGTTCTGAGGAGCAGACCTCCAACGATGCCGAGCCCGAGCGCGAGTGCCAGGGCAGCCAGGACAGCGCCCGCGGTGGGCACGATGTCGGGGTCGATGGCCAACCCTTCTTCGGAGGACGGTTCCTGGATCGCGGACGCCCCACCGCCGTGGGAGCCGGAGGGATGACCGTGACCCCGCTCCTTCCCGTGTGAACCGGAACCTTCATGCGTTGTGTCTGAGTGAGTGGGGCCCGAGTGCGTGGACGTGTGGGCCGTTGTGTGATCGGGATCCGTCAACGAATGGTCCGACGGCGAGTGGACGCCGGAGGCATGATCCTGCGGCGTGTGCTCGTCGTCGGCGTGCTTGGTGCCCGGATCATGGCGGCCCTCGTGGTTGCCGTTGCCGTCGCCGTCGCCATTGCCGTGGTTGTGACCGGCGCCCTTCCCGCCACAGTCCGGACCCTTGTTCGCATGGAAGCTGATCTCACCCGACGTGGAGCCCGAGCCCTCCATGGCGCCTCGGGCGAAGTAGCTCGCGATGTAGTGCCCAGAGGGCCTGTCCGCGAGGGACACGGTCATCTCGTCGTCCGATACCCGGGTGTCGCCGGAGTCGACACGCCGCCCGCACTGGTCCACCACCTCTATCGTGGACGAACCCGCCAGCGCCGCGGAGAACCTGATCGTCACGAACCGGGGAGCCTCACGCAAGATAGACGCGCTGCGAGGCTCGGAGCTCTCGAACTCTGGGGTGCCGCAATGCTTTCCCGACCGTACGTCGAAGCCGATCGACCCCTCGGTCGAGCCCGAGCCCTCTTCGGTCCCTTCGGCGAGGTAGGAGGCGGTGTAGTGGCCGGACGGCTTCTCGACTATCCCGACCTCCATATCGCTCCCGGTCACCTGGGTGTTCCCGTCGTCGAGCCGCCGGCCGCAGTCGTCGGTGACGCTGATCGTCGAGCCTGGTCCGAGCGGCTCGGAGAAGCGCATCGTCACCGATGCCGGGGCACGGTCGAGCCGTGCGCCGTCGGCGGGCGTGGAGCTTTCAAGTCGAGGAGGCGGAGCCTCAGGCGCGGCGGTGGCCACCCCCGGGCCGACGCCTGCGCCCGCGACGACGAGGGCGACCAGGAAGCCACCCAGCCGGCCCGCCGCCCTGCGGTGCCCCTGGTGGGCCCACCCGAGTGACTCGAGCGGTCCCCCCGATCGTGGGCCGGCGCCTCTTCTCGCAGTCGAGCTTCGTGGCGTGATGCGACATTCCTTCTTAAAGTGGCTGACGGTGAACGACGCCGCACATTGTCCCGGAACAGTTTCCGTTGATGAGATCGGAGTGGAGAGTGCAGCGGTACTTGTACGTTCCTCGCTCCCGAAAGATTTTGCTGGTCCGCTCGCCGGGGGACAGGAAGACGTTCTTCGACCAGTTCCTGCCATACGCCGTCATGGTGTGCTCCTCACCCAGCCATGCGGGATTCTTCCAGATCACCTTCTCACCCCACGAGACGTGTACGAAGTCGGGATTCCAGCGATCCCCTGCAGTGGCCTTCACCACTTCCTTTGCCAGTGACGTGCCGGGAAAGCCCAACACCAGCAGACACGCTGCCACCACGACGGATGTTCTCTTGGTCCCACTCATCGATACGCCCTCCTATTTGATCTCGAACGTGTTCTTGTTCTGGCCCTTGTCGAATCTCGTCTGCTTGTTCCCTACGTTGTCCCATCCCCGGGAGAACGCCGTGTAGTCCTTGATGCCACTGCCCCTCGTGCTGGGCTTGAGCTTCGTTCCCAAGCTGAACACGGTCGTCTCCGAGTACTCATCCGCCGGGGTGTTCGACCACCTCTTGGCGTCACACGCTCGTCTTACGAAGCCGCTCCCCGTCCACCAACTGCAGCGGCCGTTCGACAGGTTCTTTCGGATCGCCAGCTGAACGCGATCCATGCCGGACCCGTTGTTGTTGTCCTGCATGAAGACGATGAATTGCTTCAGGTTCCTCGCCGCGTAGGTACGGCCGTGCAGCGGCTGATGGAAGGCGGTGTAGGGAGGGATCGTGTCGGCAGTGGAGGGCGAGTCATCGTCGAGCAAGGCGACCTCGACGGTCGACGGAGACATGAGCTCCGCCCCCATAGGATCGCTCAACACCAGGCTGAACCTTTCGGTTCCTTCGTAGGCGGAGTCGTTGAGCAGCGGGATCGTCATCACTGATCCGCCGCCGTACAACCCCCTGCCGCCGGCACCGAAGGTGATCATCTTTTCGGTGTGAACGTAGTCCTGACCCGGGACCGCCGCTGTATCGCCGGCCGTCGGCACCGTCGCCACTTTGACGGAAGCGTCGCTCGCGGCGTCCCCGGACCTCAGCACCCGGACGAGCAGTGAGCCGCGGTTCTCGAAGCCCGAGTAGGAGGCGAACTCGAACGAGACCCTCGACGAGAGCCCGTCATCGTCGACGATCGTGAGCACGGCGTTGCGGGGGAAGGCCAAGACCGCGCCGCTGCTGGGGTTGCTCAGCTCCAGGTTCACCGTCTTGAGGCTCTCCGGAACGGGAGGGGCGTCGTGCTTGGTGAGTAGATCGACATATTGCGTCTCGATCGGATCTTCGAACGTCAGTCTTCTGTCCGTGAACGGCTCGAAGTCTTCGGCGGTGGCGCTCCCCAACGATGCGGTCAGGTCAACCGACGCCGGGCCGACCCCGTGCTGGCCCCTCGCGACCGCCACCTGGAAGGTAACGTCGCCTTCGACGGTGCGGTAGGTATCGGTTCTGTCGAGGGTATTGGGGTCGACGAAGTTGAACGCGTCGTGCCCCCCACCTTGCGCCGCAGGGGCGCCTGCTCCGGCTGCCGGCGTCAGGCCCACGCCGACGCCCACGGCCAGCAACGTAACCGCGCAGGCTGTAGTCAAGAGCTTCAAGATAAAGAACCCCCATCCCTGTGGACGCGCTTCCATTCAACCGGGTTGATCCCTCTAACCTCTTCAACCATCCGGCGGGGATCCCCCTTCCCTGTCTGCAAAGGTTCCTTACCCACAAATCTCCAAAGGTTTCTTACCCAACAACGACCCTGATAGCGCCCCTTCGACAGAATCCCACTTAGGGATTCCGCCCCGGCCGGACTGGAGAACATACCCGAGTTAAACATCCCCCTTGCTAGCGGGTCCTGCCCGGGAGAGCACGCTGGAGCAACGAGATCAATCGAGGAGCTTCCCTACCTCTTCGGGAATCGCCAGCGCCGAGAAATCGCCGTCATCGCGCATCCTCTGGGCGGCGTTGACCATCGCAGCCACCGCGACCCACGTCAACGGCCCACCCACACTGACGCGCTGCGCGCCCGCGTCTGTGATCTCGCTCATCGAGAGGTTCGGGCGCGCCAGAACGTTGACCGGCTTGGACGTCGCCTCGCATACCGCGCGTATCTCATCGATGCTCCGCAGTCGGGGTGCGTACAGCACGTCGGCGCCGGCGCGATCGAAAGCCTGCAAGCGGGCGATCGTGTCGTCGAGATCGGGGTTGTCACGAACGAAGTTCTCCGAGCGCGCAGTAAGCAAGAACGGAAAGTCGAGACCGCGCGCCGCCTCGCACGCGGCTGCTACACGTTCGACCGCGTGATCGACCCCGTAGATCTCACCCGCCGGGTCGTAGTCTTCGATCGAACCACCGACGGCGCCGGCTTCCGCGGCTCGAGTGACGGCGGTAGCGGCTGCCGAGGGCTCCGGCCCGTACCCGTTCTCGAGATCGACCGACACCGGCAGGCTGGTGGCCCGATCCAGCGCCCGGATGTGTTCAGTGACCTCGTCGAGTGTCGTTTCGCCGTCGCTCCGGCCGAGCGTGAACGCGAAGCCCGAGCTGGTAGTCGCCAGTGTCTTGAAGCCGAGCTTCTCGAGAACTCGAGCGGATCCTGCATCCCAAGGATTCGGAATGATGAACGGCTGGCCTGCATGCAACGCCCGGAAGGCCTCGGCCTTCTGCTCTTGGGTCAGATCCACGATTCGACTCCCTTCAGTCGGCCGTTCATGTCACAGCCACAACGGCTCCCCACGGCCACAAAGGTCCTCCGTCCGCGGGAACGTGCCCGGTTGCCTCCGTAGGTCCATCCAATTGTTGGCACACTACTGGTACACCGCTTTCGGCCCCCGGGTCGGCCACGCCGATGCATACTTTGGAAGACCAGCATCGGTGGTGGGCCTCATCGCGGAGCTACCGGGGCGCCCAGGGAGGATCGTTGGAGGCGGTGAACGGGGAGTGACGACCGACCGTGCGGATCACCTGCGTGCCTATTTCGTCGACTCCCCCGTGGGAACGGCCTTCGTCGATCTCGACGGGCGCATCCGAGACGCGAACCCAGCCCTCGAAGTACTTCTCGGCTACTCGTCCGGCGAACTGGTCGGCCTCACCCTTCGGGACCTGTCGCCCACCAAGGCAAGTCCGATCGACGGCGATGACCTCCGTGCGTTGCAGGAAGGGGCCGACACCCGAGCAACCGCAGAGGCGCGGGCCACCCGCGCCGACGGCAGCGATTTCGTTGCCGAGTTGAACGCGTCGAAGGCGCAGGGGGTTGATGGCTTCGTGATCACGATGCAAGACATCACCCAGAGGAACGCCGAGCTACAGGCCGTGTCCGAGGAGCGCGAGTTGCTCAAGCGCGTGGTGACGAGCTCTGCGGACGCCATCTGCCTCGTTGAGCTCTCTGGAACGATCATCGAGTGGAACCCCGCAGCCGAAAGGCTGTTCGGCTGGAGCAAGGCCGAGATCATAGGACAGCCCCTCTCGACTCTCCTTCCCGCCGAGGCGCTCGATCAGGCCGGCGACATCCTTAGACGGGAACGAGAGGGCTTGATCGTCGAGGAGATCGTTCCCCGACTACGGAAGGATGGAACGGTTTTCGAGGCGGAGCTTACGGCTTCCGGCGTGCGTGATCAGGAGGGCAACATCATCGGTTACGTCGGCAGCTACCGGGATGTCACCGAACGGTTGTTGGTGGAGACCGCCTCATCTGCGGTTGCGTCCGATCTCGATCCGCTCGGTGCCTTCACGCGCTTCGCCGAGGTCCTCAAAGAAGTGTTCCCATTCGCACAGCTCACGCTGAGCGTCATCGAAGGCACCGGTTACAGGCGTGTGGTCAGCGTAGGCAACCACGGGGGCGCTTTCACGCGTGACGAGATCGTTCCGCTCAAAGGTAACCCGGTGAAGGAAGTGGTGGATTCGGGACAACCGCTGATCGTCCAGGACACGCGCACCGGCAGATGGCCCTTCGACCAGATGCTGGCACAGCGAGGCATCGGCTCGTACATCGTCGTGCCCCTGCTCGAGAACGATCGAGTCTTCGCCACGATCAACCTTGGATTTGCCAAGGTTCAGGTTCCATCGGAGCAGATGCTCCATCTGCTCACCTCGATCGGGCAAGGCGTCGCTCAAGGTGTGAAGAACATCCTCGTCTACGAACAGCAGAAGGAATCGATCGAGCGTCTGAGAGCTGTCGACGAGATGAAGAACTCCTTCCTTCAGGCGGTGTCTCATGAGCTCCGCACGCCGCTAACGGTCGTCCTGGGATTGACCCTGACACTCCAAAAGCATTCAGGCACCCTTGATGAGAATCAACATAAGGAGATCCTGAGGATGCTCTCCTCGAACGCGCGAAAGCTGGAGCGTCTCCTGACCGATCTCCTGGATCTCGACCGGCTGACCCGAGGCGTCCTCGAACCGCACCTCCGTCAAACCCGTCTCGACGACCTAGTGCACCGGATGGTGAAAGAAGTCGACCTGGGCGATCGAACTCTTCATATCGACGCGAACGAGGTCGAGATCCTGGTCGATGCAGCCAAGGTAGAGCGGATCGTCGAGAACCTTATCGTCAACGCGATACGTCACACGCCTGAAGGGTGCCGGATCTGGGCACGCGTAGAGAAGGATCCAGAAGGCGCGCTCCTCGCCGTCGAGGACGACGGCCCCGGCGTGGATGATGAATCCAAGAAGGCGATCTTCGAGCTCTTCAGGCAGGGGGCCGAAAAGCCGGTGATCGGAACGGGTGTGGGACTAACGCTGGTGACCCGGTTCGCCCAACTCCATGGTGGTCGCGCCTGGGTCGAGGATCGACCGGGAGGAGGGGCATCCTTCCGAGTCTTCCTACCCAACCGACCGCCGGGTAGCGAGGGCAACGGCGAGAGCGGCGGCTAGGAGCACCCCGATAGAGACCAGCGATCCAGCCACGCCCCAGCCGATCGAGGGATCCCGGTAAGTCAGTTCGACCACGTGGTCCCCCGGCGGGATCAGAACGCCCTGCAGGAAGTAGTCGGCGGGTACGACCTCGACCGGATCGCCATCCAGCGTTGCCGTCCAATTGCGGTCATAGGTGTTCCGGACAACGAGGATCGACGGTTCTTCAGCTCGCACCTCGACCCGGGCCGCCTGAGTGCTTATCGCTTCGTAAGAGGCGTCCCCCGGGTGTCCGTCCGAAGCGAACGACGCGCCGTCCACTCCACTCGCCCCGTTCTCCACCACAACGGTTCGTTCGGAATCGAAGCCAGGCTGAGTCACCGCCCGCAAGCTCGCGCGCTCGCCATCGACCATCGCGACGTCGGCGATCACGGAAACCCTCGGCGGGGGATCTCGTAGGGGAAACAAGAAGACGGACGCCTCCTCGGCAACGGGCGCGAGCAGGCCGGGCGATCGCTCCTCTCCGGACTTCGCCAGCCATCCAACGGCCAGCAAGTCCTGGACCGCCTTCGAGGCAACGCTCAAGGTGGAGTGGCTGTATATGAGCGGCTCGCGATGCACGAATCGGATGAACGTCCAGTAACGAATGAGTTGAGCCGGGTTGTATCCCTGTGCCTCCTCCGCCCCCGATAGGACCGGTCGGAACCTGCGGGGGCCCGGCACCAGGGTCACGATCCGCCCCCGTCGGTCGCTCGTGACTCGACGCGCGATGTCGCCGCCCCGTTCGTAGTCGGCGAGATCGATGACCGAGTTCTTTACCGGCTCCAACGGCCACCATTCGTTGTCGGTCTCGAGGCCCGTGCGGTAGGTGCCCTCGAACGCTCGACCCGAGATCACGTTCACACCGAGTTCGATAGTCAAGAGGAAAGGAAGGATGATTGCGACGCGCGGCCACCGCGCGATCGCGAGCAGTGCTATCGCCCCGACCACCGCGCCGATCCACAGCAAGTGCATCCGTTCGTCATCCGCGCCCAGGAGGAATGGAAGAACGGCGAAGATCACTATGCCGGGGATCAGCATGAGGATCCGAGTGCGCGTCGACTCTTCCTCGCGCCATGCATCCACACCCAAACCGGCCACGATCGCGATCGCAAGAGGGACGGCGTGTGCAAGCCTGCCGGGGTGGTGCGTCGCGAACTCTCCCCCCGGGAGGCGGAGCAACACCGACTCTAGTCCTTCGATAACCCAGCGCGAGCTCGCAAGCAGGATCGCTGCGCCGTAGAGCAGGAAGGTGAGGGTGAGTGCCCGGTGCCGAGGGCGCATCAAGCCGGCGAAGGCCAGCATCAGACCGATAGCTCCGAAGTATCCGCCCGGCGACAACCCGAGTCGGAGGGGAAAGGACGGCGTCAGCGCCTTCCCGATCGAGAACGACGGCCGTGTCCCTCGGAAGCCGGTCGATATTTCGGCCAGACGTCTGAATCCCAGTGAGAAGGTCGAATGGGGGAAAAACGCGAACCGCGGAAGGAGGTAAGCGAGATTCACGGCGCCCAATACCACCACGAGCAGCGTGACGAGACCCAGCGCTTCGACGCGTGTGAGGTCACCCGCCTTGATCGCCCGCGCTACCCGGAAGATGCAGAGGGCTGAAAGGGCGACCGTCCCAATGATGAGTCCCTGGCTGAGGTGGATCGCGGCCAGCTGTCCCCAAGCGAGAGCGGTGGGCAAGAGCCACAGAAGCCGCTTCGGCCAGGTCTGGGCACTGAACAGACGGGAGGCGCAGGCGAGAACGATCGCCGACCAGGCCAGCGCTCCGCCGAACGGTAACGAGTTGACGAGGCTCGAGCCGGCGGAGGACAGTGCCAGGATCAGCCCCGCGACCGTCGAAGCCGCTCGTGAGCAACCTTCTCCGCGAAGGAACGCGTAGAGCCCAATGCCGGCGAGCCACAAGTGGCACACCAACAGAACCGACACGGCTTTGGCACATGGCAAGAGGACGGTGAGGAGCATCGCCGGGAGATACATCCAGCCGGACTGGGGATCCCCCGCGAAAGGAACGCCTCCCATCACGGACGGGTTCCACCCCGGGATGGTGCCCGCTCGCAGGCTCTCTCCCAAGAGACAATGATTCGGGAGGAACACGGTCGGGAGATCCGTGTTGCTACTGGAGATGACCCCGGCAAAGTAGTCGTTCATCAACACGGTCACGGCGACGACTATCAATACGGGTCCGGCGAGCTCGAGGGCAAGGAGTGAGGAGCGGCTCCTCTCGGGGCCGGCGCCGTCCGCGTTCGTTCGCATCAGGGGGTGGAGCGATCGACCGAAGGGCGTCGAGCGATGGCTAGTACGGAGAGACCGAACGGTAGATCCATCCTGGTCAGCAGACGACGCTCCAAACGGGCGAGCTTGAGGAAGAAGCGGTTTAGGGGGGCGGGCGGAAGGAAGTCGTCAGCGCCCCCACCCCCTCCGAACAGGCCCCTCAGCTTTCGGAACGACCAGGCCACGATGAGGAGCCAGGAATGGAAGTAAGTCACGCGCTCGACCGGCAGGCCGGCGGCCTCGAGATCACCGACCAGCGACGCTCGCGTGTAGCGGCGATAGTGGCCAAGAGCGTGGTCCGTATGACTCCACATCCACTGGTATGCGGGGACGGTCACGATCAGGATCCCGTCGTCCCTCAGCACCCGGATCACCTCCGCTAGCAGAGCCTCGGGTTGGGGATGGTGTTCGATCACATCCAGCGCAAGGATGGTCCCAAAGGACGAGCTTCGGAAGGGGAGCCGGCCCGCCTCGGCGCGCGCCAGGCCCTTCACGCCTCGCCCCTTCGCTGCGCGGAGCGCGCGCTCCGACAATTCCACGCCGAACGACGGCATCACTTCCGACGCCAAAGCGACCATACGGCCGCCGCCGCAACCTACGTCCAGGCACGGAGCTTGCGAGTGATGAATGATCGTTTCGCCGATCAGCTCCCGCTTCGCCACGTGCCACCAGTGGCGCTCCTCCGACCGGATCATCTGCTCGAGGGCGGGCTCACTCGGGATCCCCAGGCTCTCGGCGCGTCGGCTCAGTCGTCTCAAAGGTCGAACGACCCGGAAGACATCGCCCAACATCCTCAGCGGGTCGCGCACCATAGAGACCCTGCTGCTCTCGGCGTGTGCCCAGTGGATGGGGACCTCATCAACATGGAACCCAAGAGCAAGGGCAAGAGCGACGACCTCGACGTCGAAGGCGAACCCGTCGATCCGTTGGCGTCGAAAGATCTCGGCCGCGACCTCCTCACGGAACAGCTTGAGGCCGCATTGAGTGTCCCGATGAGGGATACCTGCGAGCTTGCGCAGCATCAGATTGAAGAACTTGCCGGCACTCTCGCGGTAGAAGGGCTGGCGGATCTCGAGAACGGAGTCCGGAAGGCCACGCGACCCCATCGCCATAGCCGAGCCCTGTCGTATGCGGTCATACACCTGGAGGATCGCATCCGGGCCCGCGCTCAGATCCGCATCGCAGTATCCGATCACCGGCGCCGACACTTGCTGCATCCCGGCTCGAACCGCGGCACCCTTGCCCCGGTGCCTGATGTGGGTCAACGCGAGCGATAGGGGCGAAGACGGCGAAGACGAGAAGTGTTGCTGCCGTGCGAGTACGCACGCCGCGGTCCCATCCTCGCTTCCATCGTCCACCACGAGGACGTGGATGCAAAGCCCAGAATCGCGAGACATTTCGGCGAGACGATCGAGCGTACGGGGCAACCTGTTTTGTTCGTTGTAGGCAGGGATAACGAGGGCGAGTTCGAGCGGCCCCGAAGCCGGCCCTCTATCCGAACCCATGGCGCGCGTCCCCTCTCGAGTAGTTCGGTCGGCGTCCAGGCTCGCGTAGGCAGGTACTGCGTGGCCGTTCCGCACCTGACAGTTGGACGGAGGATCCGACCCATCGGTTCCAGATGGGTCGGGAACTCCACGCCCGTCGCCGCGGGCGAGCCGGCGGAGCTGGCTTCGTGAACGAGCGGATGGCCCCAGGCATAGCCCTCGCACCCTAAGAGAAGGGGCCGGGTGAGGTTACGGGTGAGGTTAAGGGTCTACAACGCCGGCCACAGGGCCCACGGGGGGAAGGGTGAGCAGCAGGTGGCGAGGAGCGGCCGCGTTAGCATTCGTTTCACGTCCCACTGCGTATCGCTTGCGAGGTTGAACCTGTCTGAAGCTCCCGGGGTCGTTTCTTTCCACAGACCTGCCCGGCTGTACCC
>JALZJQ010000002.1 GCA_030859685.1 Actinomycetota bacterium
CGTCGATCGCAAGGAACAGCCAGCCATCCGTAAAGCGTCCCGAGTTCTGCACGCGACTCTTCAGGCGTTCATAGGAATTGGGACCGATCATCCACGAGGCCGCGTTCGCGACGCGGCGCACCCACAGGATGTTCAGCTCGTCCGTCACGAAGGGCCTCAGGGTCACCTTCTGGCCCTCGATGGGGACGGGGGTGCTCATGTCAGGTCGACGGCGCGCCGGATCGTGCCCGCCCGAGCGTGGCGCACCTCCAATTGAACGGTGGAGCCCTCCGGGGCCTCGACGACCTATTCTGCCTTGGTTCGGTCGGTGGTGCCCTCTTGAACTCACCCGCCCATGCTTGCAGGATGACGGTGAGCTCTTCGTAGCGATGGAACTCGTTGAAGCGAACCTGTGGCACGCACAACCTCCCTAACCATCCGTGGGAGGGGCGATGATACGCACTAGCATGCTTCGGTGACCATCCGTATCCATGTGGCCGCCGCTCTCGTGATCATCTTGCCGGCCGTCCCAGCTTGTGCACGGGCAGAGAACACCGAGAGCGAGGGCCCGTCGCCCGTGGCGAGCGAAGCTCCCGCGTCGATGTCGAACCCCGGCCCCACCGTCGAACCCACCCCCGCTACATCCCTCGCGACCCCCGATCACGAGTGCCCCAATCAGGCCGAAGCCGAGCGGTCCGCGGGCGAACGAACCGAGGCGGTGCAAGGGGACGTCGATGGGGACGGGGGTCCGGAATCGGTCTTCGTGGTCGCGGACGAGCAAGGATCGCCGGGCTGCATCGGATTCGTCGTCGTGGACCGGGAGGGCGAACTTCGAAGCGCGGCCGTGCGCTACCCGGATATCGACCCCAGCTTCGGATTTCCTTCCTTGAACTCAGTGGCATCCATCAACGACCTTGCCGGAGAAGAGATCGTGATCAACGTCACGGCCGGAGCCTCGACCCAATTCGTGTCCGTCTACACCTTCGACGGAACCGGCTTACACGAGGTCTCGTACCAGGACGGCTCGGAAGATAGAAGCGCGAGCGTCTTCGGATTCGGTGGAAGTGTCGGCCACGTCGAGGCGGTCGATTGTTTGTCAGACCATCGGGTCGTCGTAAGTACCGCCACCCCGAGGGGCCGCCGGTACGCGCTGGTTCGCCGCTTCCTGGATCCACGCGGCGCCATCTGGGTTGCAGCGGGCACCGAGCGGTCGGCTGGTTCGCTCCGGCAGGTGACGAGGAAGCCCGAGTTCTCGGGATCGCCGTTCCTCAACTGCACTTAGTCGACCGGGACGAGGCTTTAGGGTTGTGCCCTATGGCCGCCGAGTACGACTTCAAGACGATCGAGGGTCACTGGAGCGCCGACTGGATCGAAAAGGATCTCTGGGCTGCTCCGGAGTTCCCCGATCCGCAACGGAAGCGCTACGTGCTCACGATGTATCCTTATCCCTCCGGCGATCTGCACATGGGCCACGTCGAGACCTTCTCGATCAACGACGCCATCGCCCGTTACATGCGCATGCGCGGCTTCGATGTCCTGAACCCCATCGGATGGGATGCATTCGGCTTGCCCGCCGAGAATGCCGCCATCAAGCGCGGGATCAATCCCAAGAAGTGGACTTACGACAACATCGATATGCACCGGTCGTCGATGGAGCGCCTGGGCTTCTCGTTCGATTGGAACCGAGTCTTCTACACGTGCGACCCCGGTTACTACCGATGGAACCAGTGGCTCTTCTTGTCCCTCTACGAGAAAGGCCTCGCCTACCGTCGAGAGGCCCCCGCCAACTGGTGTCCGAACGACAAGACCGTTCTCGCCAACGAGCAGGTCATCGCGGGACGTTGCGAGCGCTGCGGAGCGGAGGTCGTCAAGAAGAACTTGACGCAATGGTTCTTCAAGATCACGGACTATGCGGACCGGCTGCTAGACGACCTCGCCCTCAATACCGGGTGGACCGAACGCCTGAAGCTGCTGCAGAGCAACTGGATCGGGCGCTCTGAGGGAGCCGAGGTGGAGTTCGCCATCGAGGGCTTGGACGAACCGGTGACGGTGTTCACGACCAGGCCCGACACGTTGTGGGGCGCCACGTTCTTCGTCCTGGCTCCCGAGCATCCCCTCGCCGAGAAGTTGGTCGCGGGAACCGACCGTGAGGCGGAGTTCGCGCGTTTCAAAGAGGAAGCCACGAAGATGACCGAGATCGACCGCGCTTCCACCGAGCGGCCCAAGAAGGGCATGTGGCTCGGGGCTCACGCGATCAACCCGGTGAACGACGAGCGGATCCCGGTGTGGGCCGCCGACTACGTGCTGCTGGACTACGGCACCGGAGCCATCATGGCCGTGCCCGCTCACGATCAGCGAGATTTCGAGTTCGCGCGCAGCTATGACCTCCCGATCCGCGTGGTGGTGAAATCCGAAGGTTCAGAGGGCCCGGAGGATGTCCCCGACGCCTACTCGGGAGATGGGGTGCTGGTCAACAGCGGCCCCTTCGATGGGGTCTCGACTGCAGAGTCCGTAACGCGCGTGACCGAATGGCTCGAAGCGGAAGGCCGCGGCCGCCGGGCCGTGAACTTCAAGATCCGCGACTGGTTGATCAGCCGGCAGCGCTACTGGGGAACGCCGATCCCGATCCTGTTCTGTCACGACTGTGGCGAGGTGCCGGTCTCGCAGGACGACCTGCCGGTAGAGCTTCCGGACATCGTGGACTTCAGCTCCACCGGCGAGGCTTCGCCGCTGGCTGCCGCTGATGAGTGGGTCAACACGACCTGCCCCAGATGCGGGGGCCCGGCCCGGCGAGAGACCGACACGATGGATACGTTCGTGGACTCGTCCTGGTACTTCCTTCGTTACCTGGACCCGCATAACGAGACCGCGCCGTTCGATCCAGACAAAGCCACAGCGTGGATGCCTATCGATCAATACAGCGGCGGCATCACGCACGCTGTGATGCACCTCATCTACGCGCGCTTCATCCAGAAAGTCTTATGCGACATGGGCATGATCGAGGATTCCGAACCGTTCCCGCATCTGCTGAATCAGGGGATGGTGACGATGGGTGGCAAGGCGATGTCGAAATCTCGCGGCAACATCGTCGAGCCGAAGGAGGCCATCGAGAAGTTTGGTGCCGATGCGCTGCGGCTATACATGCTGTTCTCCGGGCCACCCGAGCAAGATTTCGACTGGCCTTCCGAGGGCGTGGGCGCGATCGGGAGAGTCACCTACCCGTGGCTCCAGCGCGTGTGGCGACTGTGTGAGGACGCTCGCGAGTCAACGGGCGGGGACGACGCGGGAGAAGCGGGGCAGAACCTTCGCCGGGAGCTGCACAAGACCATCAAGGTGGTAACGAGGGATTTCGAGAACCTGTCGTTCAACACCGCGATAGCGCGGCTCATGGAACTTGTGAACGCCGCCTACCGGTACCGATCGGGTGGTGGGTCGAGTCGGGCGCTACTGGCCGAAGTGGGCGAAGGCATCTTGAAGATGCTTGCGCCGATGACCCCTTACCTAGCAGAGGAGCAATGGAAACGCTTCGGTCACGAGGGGTCGATCCACGTCGAGCTGTGGCCGAGCTTCGATGAAGCTCTCGTCGCCGAGGACCGTTTGACAATGGTCGTTCAGGTCGACGGCAAGCTACGCGACACCATCGAGGTCGCCTCTGATATCGATGAAGCGCAGATGACGACGCTCGCTCTGAGCTCCGACAAGATCCGCACCTTCCTCGGGGGCCGGGAGCCCCTCAAGGTCGTGGCGCGTCCGCCGCGCTTGCTGAACCTGGTGACCTCGAAGGACTAGAAGATCTCGGGACACCACGGCATGCGTTCTGTGCGGAACATCCCGTCGGCGCGCCAGGCGGCCCCCGCTTTCAACTCATGGATGGAGCCCGAGCGCAACAGCGCTCCGAACGTGCTGCCTCCCAGATAGACGGAGCCAAGGTCGTTGGGCGCGATCTTCAGGTCGGCATCCGCGTCGGTGCGCTCGATGAGAGCGTTGTCTCCGGAGGTGTCGAGTTCCCACCGCCCGCTGTTCCATGGGCAGAGCTCGTCCTCGACTTCAAAGACCAAGGAGTCGGCGCTCGCGTAGGAGCGGCGGGTGAGGGCCGCCTCGACGTCGATGATGCGAAGCCACACCGCATCCTTCACGCCCATCCGAAGGCGACGGGATTCAGCGAGGAGGTGCTGGAGTGGGTGGTCCAGGGGGAGATGCGGAGCCTTGATCGTCTTGATCAGATCGATGCCGAGCAGGAACCTCCACATCTGGGTGACGGCCTCGGGTGAGGTCGAGACCTCCTCGATGACCTCGAGCCAGCCGACCGACATCCCATCGAGGTTCCACTCCGAGTGCACCTTGTACGCGGCGTACGC
>JALZJQ010000057.1 GCA_030859685.1 Actinomycetota bacterium
CCTGACGATTGCATCGCTTCCTGCTCGGATGGCAGAGCGCCGTGATCCGTGGGAGGAAATGAACGCGAACCCACAGTCGCTCGAGCCGTTCCTCGCCATGCACGAGCGGGACCGAGCCGATGGCCTCCACGACGCGCCATGGCCGCCCGTCTATCCCAAGCAACCCGACGAGCCGGCCCGAGTCTCACGAAGTCGCGCGAAGAAGCCCTGACCGTCACCGCCCCGATAACTGCGACCTCACTTCGGCCCTCTAGGCCCTTGTTTCCTCGCCACATGCTCGCTATGCGCGGCTTGGGTATACATGACGCATGCTCGATTGGGAGAGCCGTAGCGGGCTAGTGGTCGTCGAACGTCAGGGACCGGTCGCGATTTTGCGGTTCGATCGCGCCGACAAGCTCAATGCGCTGAACGTCCCGATGCTCGAGGATGTCGGCTCGGCGCTCAGATGGCTCGGCGGCGGCGAGGCTGCAGGAGCGATCGTCGTAACCGGCACCGGCCGTGCCTTCTCGGCGGGAGACGACCTACCGGCGACGGAATCACTCTCGCGCGACGACTTCGATCACCTCCTCAGTAGCTTCCAGGAGCTCACCCGCGCCGTGCTCGACTCGAAGGTGCCCGTGCTTGCGGCGCTCAACGGGATCGCCGTCGGGGGAGCTGCTGAGTTCACGCTCGTGTGCGACGCGCGTATTGGCTACTCCGGCTCGGACTACCTCTTCCCCGAGAACGATGTGGGATTGACCATCTCCAACGCGTCGACCTACTTGCTGCCGCGGCTCGTCGGGAGCCGCGCTCTACCGCTGATCCTCGACGCGGGCAGGATTGACGGGAACGAGGCCTTTCGGCTCGGTCTGATCGATCATTTCGTGGATGGGCAGGGGGCAGTGCTGCCCAAAGCCATCGAGGTTGCGAGGCGGTGGGTGGAGCGCGGGCTCGCGACACCCTTCCACTTGAAGCTCTTGCGTCCAGCGGGGGAGGCCGTCGAGGCCGCCATCGCACGGGAGAACCAAGTGGGGGCCGAGACATGGCGGGCAGGCACACCCGACCGGGGCATCTCTCGATTCCTCGAGGAACAGAAGGCTCGCAAGCAGAAGCCATGACCGAGCCGCATCCCGTCGACGAGGACCTCCTTTCGTTGGTCCGCCGTCAGGCGGCCCGGTACGGCGACAAGACCTTCATGACGTTCGGTGACGGCTCGTCGATGTCTTACCGCGACTTCGATCAGCGCGTGGGGACCGTCCGAGCGCAGTTGGCAACCCACGACATCGACGGCAAGCAGGTCGCGATCATGATGAAGAACTCGCTGTTCTATCCGGCGACGTGGCTCGGCGTCGTGACCGCAGGTTGCGTAGCGGTTCCGATCAACAGCAGGCTCCGAGCCCGCGACGCGCGCTACATCCTCGAACACAGCGAGGCGGTAGCCGTGTACGCGGATGATTCAACGCGTGAGGTCGCAAGCGCCGCCGGGGCCGAGCTCCTGCTCGCCGAGCCCACCGATCACCAACCGTATGAGAACGAAGCTCACGTCTCAAGCAAGTCCATTGCCAACATCCAGTACACGTCGGGCACCACCGGCTTCCCTAAGGGATGCCGCCTCTCACATGAATTCTGGCAACGGATGGGCGCGACCGCGATCGACGTGATGGACATCACCGAGGAAGACACTCTGCTGACCTCCCAACCGCACTCGTACATCGATCCTCAGTGGAACGTCATTGCAACGCTTCGCGCCGGCGCCCACCTCGTTCTTCTCGACCGCTTCCATCCCACATCGTTCATGGAGGACGTGAGGCGTTTCGCTGTAACGTTCTTCTATTGTGTCGGCGTGATGCCGACCTTACTCATGAAACAACCCTTTTCGACGCATGACTGCAACCATTCACTCACGCGTGTCTATTGCTCGGCCATCCCGCCCGAATTCCACGGTGTGATCGAAGAAAGATGGGGAGTGTCGTGGTCGGAGGTGTTCGGTATGACGGAGACCGGTATCAACATCGCCGTGTTGCCCGGAGACCACGACCGCAGCGTGGGCACCGGAACGATCGGCAAGGTCCTCCCGCACAACGAAGCGGCGATCGTCGGCGTAGACGACAGCCAGCTACCCGATGGAGAGATCGGCGAGCTCGCTCTGCGCGGTGTCGGTTTGATGGAGGGCTACCACCGCGACGAGCGATCAACCGATCACTTCTTTCGGAATGGGTGGGCTCACACGGGCGACCTCGCAACGCGAGACGCCGACGGTTTCATCTATTTGAGGGGCCGCCGCAAGGAGATGATCAGGCGAGGGGGAGAGAACATCGCCGCGGTCGAGGTCGAATCCGTGCTCGTCGGCCATGACGCCGTCCTCGAATGCGCCGTTGCTTCCGTCCCCGATGCCGACATGGGTGAAGAGATCAAGGCTTACGTCGTCCTTAGCCCGAACCACACCGCGACTCCACGCGAACTCGCCGACTACCTGGCTCAGCAGCTTGCCCCGTTCAAGGTGCCGCGGTACTGGGAGTTCCGCAACAGCTTGCCGCATACGCCCTCCGAACGGATCGCCAAACACCAGCTCGAAGAGGGCCGGAACGATTTCCGCCGAAACACGATCAACCTCCGGACGGACCAGCTCTAGTCGGGTTTCTTGGCATTGCGCACCGGTGATTGACAGGACCTACACCTTGAGCGAAACGCCGGAGGCGATCCGGCACCTTGAGACAGGACGAGCTCGAGGGAAACTGGTTATTGCCATCTAGCTGCTCGGATAACGCCAGCGTGATCGCTGTGACCTAGGGTGACAGAATGGACATTCCCGAACGCTACGTGCGGCTCTGCTTGCAGGTGGGTCGTCACATCGACGGTTTCATCGACGCGTTCATTGGTCCTTCCGAGATGCAACAAACCGTCGCAGCCGATGAACCTGTCGATCCAAAGCACCTGCGCGACGAAGCACAGCTCCTTCTCGACGGTCTCGATGA
>JALZJQ010000084.1 GCA_030859685.1 Actinomycetota bacterium
CGGGGGGCCTGAACCCCGTCGCCGGGCCCTACTTCAACATCACCGCGCCGGAGTCGATCGGGGTGATCGGTGTGATCGCTCCGGAACAACCGAGCCTCGCGGGCCTAGTGGCTCGTCTCGCACCTGCGCTCTGTGGCGGAAACTCCGTCGTGCTCCTGGCATCCGAGGCTTATCCGCTTCCCTCGATCACTCTGGCCGAGTGTCTCGCGACCGCCGACGTTCCTGCCGGCATCGTCAACGTGCTGACCGGCCACAAGTCGGAGCTCGTGCCGGTGATGGCATCCCACCTCGACATAGATGGCCTCGACATCACCGGCGTGACCGAAGACGGCGTGGCCGACGTCGAGCGAGCCGCGGCCGAGAACGTGAAGCGGATAGTGCGCTCGACCGAGCCCCGCAGCCCCTACGAGGTCACGGGCCTGATGGAGATGAAGACCGTCTGGCACCCGAAGGGCGCTTGAGCGCTACTCCGGCCGATTCGTTGAGGTGCGTCCTCGACTTCCTGCGCGGCGTCGAGGACCGGGCTGCCAGGCGCCGGGAGCCCTTCTCCTGGGGAACGGCACTGTTCAACGACGACTTCCCGATCATCCACGACCTGAACTTCCTCCGTGTCGACGGCGGGCCCGAGGACGCCACCGCGGATGCTCTCGCGGCGGAAGCGGATCGACTGTTGGGCGGCGCCGGCCTTAGCCATCGCAAGGTCGTGTTGGAGGATGAGGGGCTGGGGAACCGACTCAAGTCACGGTTCCAGGAGCTCGGTTGGGAGGTCGTCAGCCTGCTCTACATGGAGGCGTTGCGCGAACCCGATCGGCCGTTGACGTCCGGGATCGCGCAGGAGGTTGACATCGACGCTCACCTGCGCGTAAGGGACTCGTCATTACGTCAGGACCCGGAGTTCGCCACTAACGAGGAAGCCATAGTGCAGATGCGCGATTGCTTCAAGGTGTGGGCGAGCACCTCGGAAACGCGGGTGTTCGCAGCCTTAGTCGATGGAGTGCCCGTGTCCAGTTGCGAGCTCTACAGCGATGGCAAGACGGCCCAGATCGAAGCCGTGCTCACGCTTGAAGCGCACCGCAATCGCGGTCTGGGTGTCGCGGTCGTCCTTCTCGCGTTGCAAGAAGCGAGGAAGGCGGGCCACGACATGGTCTTCCTGATCGCCGAAGACGATGACTGGCCGAAAGAGATGTACAAGAAACTAGGCTTCGACCCTATCGGTCGCACCCACGAATTCAAGATCCCCGACGTCTCCAAGGTTGGGCAACAGAAGGACTCTTAGAAGAACGCGAGGATTCCTCGAAGGAGCTCCGCCAGTCTGGTGGCTGCGAGTTTTCCGGCTGCCGTTACTTCTTCGTGGGTTAGGGGTTCGGGTGTGGTGCCAGCTGCATAGTTGGTCACTACCGAGATGCCAAGCACCTTCGCGCCCAGGTAACGGGCCATGATCGCTTCCAGGACCGTCGACATGCCTACGAGGTCGGCACCGAGGGCCTTCAACATCTTCACCTCTGCCGGCGTCTCGTAGGTCGGGCCGGTGAGTCCGGCGTACACGCCCTCCTTGAGGTCCGGGTCTATCGAGCGCGCCAGGGCGCGTAGCTCCGCGTCGTAGAGGTTCGTGAGGTCGGGGAAGCGCGGCCCCCGTTCGTCGTGTTCGCTCATCAACGGGTTCTGGCCCGTGAGGTTCAGGTGGTCGCTGATGAGAGCCGGCGCTCCGACGTCGAGGTCGAGGTTGATCCCACCGGCTGCGTTGTTCAGGATGATCGTGTCGCAGCCGGCGCCGATCGCGGTCTCGACCGCGGAGGTGACGGCGCGGGGGCCGTGGCCTTCGTAGAGGTGTACCCGGCCGGCGAAGATCAACGTGGGGACCCCGCTGACGTCGCCCGCATAGAGCGCGCCCTCGTGCCCGGCCACGGTCGAAGCGTGGAGGCCCTCGACCTCCGTGAAGGAGATCGGTTCACCGCCGACGAGCTCGCGCGCCAGGCCGCTCGATCCGGAGCCAAGCACGACCGCGACTTTCCAGTCGGAGCGGCCGGTCACGTCCACGATGCCGTTGCTCACGGGCGGATGCGCTCCAGGATCATCTCGGGGGGGTCCGGCTGCTCTGGGCCAACCGTCACCGCGCCGTCCAGCGCAGCGACCGCGTTCTCGAACCGGTCCGGATCGTCGGCGTGCAACTCGAGGATCGGCTCGCCGGCTTCGACCTCGTCCCCCGGTTTCTTCAGGCAGACGATCCCTGCGCTGGGGCTGACCGGATCCTCCTTGCGAGCGCGACCCGCGCCGAGGCGCCACGCCGCGATGCCGATGGCGCGCGCATCGAGGTCGACCACGAAGCCATCTTCGGGAGCATCGTAGGTGCGACGTTCAGGTGCCTCGGGCATCTTCGCGTCCGGGTCGCCGCCCTGGGCGCTCACCATGGCTCGCCACTTTTCCAGCGCGCTTCCATCTTCGATCGTCGCTGCGGGATCCGCCTTCAACGCGACGAGGTCGAGCATCTCCTGTGCCAGTGCGATCGTCACCGCCATCAGGTCGTTCGGGCCTTTGCCCTGAAGGGACTCGACGCTCTCGGTCACCTCGAGTCCGTTGCCGGCTGTCCGACCCAATGGGACGTCCATGTTCGTAAGCAGGGCGGACGTCTTCACGTCGTGGACCTCGCCGAGCTTCACCATCGTCTCGGCGAGCTCGCGCGCCATGGAGATGTCAGGAAGGAACGCGCCCGAGCCGACCTTCACGTCGAGCACCAGCGCCTCGGTTCCCTCGGCGATCTTCTTCGACATGATCGACGACGCGATGAGCGGGATCGATTCGACGGTCCCGGTGACGTCCCGCAACGCGTACAGCTTGCGATCGGCGGGGGCCAGGTCCGGACCCGCCGAGCAGATGACGCAGCCGACGTCCGCGAGCACCCGTAGCATCTCGTCGCCGCTCAGGTCGACGTCGTATCCTGGGATCGCCTCGAGCTTGTCGAGGGTCCCGCCCGTGTGCCCCAGCCCCCGCCCGGACAACATCGGATCCGCAGCGCCGCACGCGGCGACCATGGGGGCCAGGATCAGCGAGACCTTGTCGCCGACCCCGCCGGTCGAGTGCTTGTCAGCGGTTGGCGCCTGGATCGACGAGAGATCCATGCGCTCGCCCGAGGCCAGCATCGCGGCGGTCCAGGTCGACAGCTCGTTCGGCTCCATCCCACGCCAGACGATCGCCATCAACAACGCGGAGGCCTGCTCGTGCGCGACCGTCTCGTTCGTGTAGGCATCGATGAACCAGCGGATCTGATCGTCGTCGAGCGTCCCGCCGTCGCGCTTGGTTCGGATGAGGTCGACGACATCGAAGCGCGCCATCAGGCGATCCGGTCACAACGGGAGCGGGCCGTCACTCGGTCCGTTCTTTGAGCGTCTCTGGAGTGAACGCGTCCGGTAGCAAGCTCCCCAACGTGCGCACTCCGGCGTCCGAGTCGACCAGCATCTCCGCGCCCCCGAACTCGATCAGCACCTGTCGGCACCGCCCGCAGGGGGCCAGGTAGTTGCCCTCGCCATCCACGATCGACACCGCCACCAGCCGGCCCCCGCCCGAAGAGTGCAGGTTTGAGGCCAGGCCGCATTCCGCGCACAGACCGAGTCCGTAGGAGGCGTTCTCGACGTTGCATCCCGTCACGATGCGACCGTCGTCAACCAGCGCGGCTGCTCCGACATGGAGCTTGCTGTAAGGCGCGTAGGCGTGCTCGGCGACGGCTTTCGCCCTCGTCCGTAGCTCGTTCCAATCGATGTCGTCGGTCATGCGAACTATCCCTCCAGAGGCGCGCGCAAGCGCAGGTTTAGGTGGTGGCTCCCTCGTAGGCCTTGCCCGCGGCCGCCGGGGGATTGACCCGGCCGACGAAGCCGGCGATCGCGATGATCGTGACGATGTATGGGATCATCCGGATGAATTCCTCGGGCAACAACGAGATGACCGGAGCGTCGTTGAGCCGTAACGGGATGGCCTGAGCGAATCCGAACAGCAGTGACCCGATCATGAGCCGGATCGGTGTCCAATTTCCGAGGATGAGAGCTGCCAGCGCGATGAACCCGAGGCCCTGCGTCTGCCCCTCGCGGAACAACCCATTGATCTCGATCGCCAGGAAGGCACCCGCCATCCCGCCGAGAAGTCCAGAGATGCCCACCCCCGCGTATCGCAATGGGGCTACGCGCACTCCGAGGGAGCGAGCGGCTTCGGGGTTCTCGCCAGCGGAACGCAATCGAAGACCGAAGCGCGTCTTGTTGAGCACATACAGCGCGGGGACCGTGATGAGGAACGCGAACAGAACGACGGGGGACATGCCGGCAAATGCATTCCCGAGACCGAGCGGGAGATCGCTCAACAACGGGATGCTGATCGTGCCGAAGTCGGGGATTCCTGGGTTGGACTGCGTCGCTTGTCCGAAGAACAGTTGTGCGAGGAACCGCGCCAGTCCAATCGCGACGACGTTGATGACGACGCCCGACACGATGTGGTCGACCTTGAAGGTCACGGTCGCTAGGGCGTGCACCATCGAGAAGAGCATCCCGGCCCCCGCGCCGATCAGCAACCCGGCGAATGGTCCGTATTCGATGGTGCCCCACGCGCCCATGACCGTGCCGATGATCATGATGCCCTCGAGGCCGATGTTGACGATTCCCGAACGTTCGCTGAACAACCCACCGAGACCGGTGAGGTAGATGATCGTGAAGTAACGAAGACCCAACGCGATCGCGGCTCCGAGGTCGATGAGCGGCATCAGGCAGTGGCCCCCGCGGGTCGCGCCGGAGGAGGCTCTTCTTCAGCCCGAACCTCTTGTTGCCGGCGGCGCGTGATCCGGCGCGACACGAGCTCGTACGCGATGACAACGGTCAGGATCAATACGCCTTGCAGGATGATGAGGATCTCGGTCGGAAGATCGGTGAGCACGGCGATACCGTCCTGGCCGCGCGACAGCATGCCGATCAGGATCGCGGCGAGTGGTATCCCCGCCGGATGGTTGCGCCCGAGGAACGCGACCGTGATGCCGTTGAATCCCAAGAGGATCTCGTAGTTCGAGCCGAGGTAACCCTTGTCGCCGAGCAAGTGGTTCAGACCGACGAACCCTGCGAGTGCGCCCGAGATCAGGAAGATCTTGATCTGCGTGGCCCCGGTGGATACGCCGCCCGCCTCGGCCGAGCCACTGGACGAGCCCACCGCCCGGACCTCGTAGCCGAGACGCGTTCGGAACAAGAGCACCCACACGAGGAAGCACGCCACGAGCGCGAGAGGGAACAACCAGGTGAAATACACCGAGCCGGGGATGCTTTCGATGCCCAGCGTTTCGGCGATGGTCGGGATAAGGGACTTCTCCGGGAGCAGATCCGTCCGTAGGTCGATCATCTGGCCGCCGGTGCTGCGCATCGGGTTCAGGATGAGCCAGGCGACGAGACTGATGGCGATCCCGTTCATCATGATCGTCGTGACGACCTCGTGGGCCCCCGTCTTCACTTTGAGCACGGCGGGCACCGACGCCCACACCATCCCCCCGAGCATCGCGGCCACCAGCACCGCCGGCACGAGCACGAACCCCGGAAGGAACGACAGCCCCAACGCGGCGGCCGCCGCAGCGGCCATGGCAACGATGTACTGACCCTCGACGCCGATATTGAAGAGTCCGGCCTTGAACGCGACGGCCACCGCTAGGCCGGAGAAGATCAGCGGCGTGGCGTTCTCGAGAACGCTCGCGATGTCCTGCGGCCGGTTGAAGCTGAACTCGAACACGATGCGGTACACCTCGAACGGGTTCTCGCCGTAGGCGAGGATGAGGATGCTCCCCAACAGACCTGCTAGCAGGAACGCTCCAAGTAGACCGATGGTGCGTGCGAGAGCAGAAGACAGCAGATCGTGTCGGGGGGCCCGCGTCGCTGCACCGGTGGCCGGCGGCTCGCTCGACATCAGCTCGCCTGTGCCTTTGCTTTGCCTCCGGTCATCCCCATGCCGAGCTCCTCGGGCGATGCGTCCGGTGAGTATTCGCCGGTGATCTGACCCTCGTAGAGCGTCACGATCCGATCGGACAGCTCGTAGATCTCTTCGAGCTCGGCCGAGATCAACAGGACCGCTCGACCCGCTTCCTTCTGTTCGAGGATCTGCTTCCATACGAACTCGATCGCCCCGACGTCGAGACCGCGGGTCGGTTGCGCCGCGATCAGGAGCTGCGGGTCGTTCTCGAGCTCGCGCGCAAGGATCAGCTTCTGCTGATTGCCACCGGACAGCGTTGCGGCGGTGACCGAGATGCTCCGCGCTCGCACGTCGAACTGTTTGATGAGGCGCACACACATGTCCTTCACCTTCTGGATCGCGAGGAGCCCAAAGCCTCTCTGATACTCCTTGTCGTCCTGGTGGCCCATCATCGTGTTCTCCCACAACGTCATGTCGAGCACCAGGCCGCGCCCGTGCCGGTCCTCGGATACGAACGCGGCGCCCTCGTTCCTGATCTGCTCAACCGTTCGACCCGCCAGGCTCTTGCCGTTCAACTTCACCTCGCCGGCGTCCGGTCGTAGCAGACCGATGATGAGCTCGCCCAACTCGCGCTGTCCGTTGCCCTCGACGCCCGCAACACCCAGGACCTCGCCGCCCCTAACGCTGAGATCCAGTCCGTTGATCTTGTTCCCGTAGCTCAGACCGGTGACTTCGAGTACGGGGTCGCCCGTCTCGACCTCTGGCTTCTCGAGTCGGAACAGAACAGGCCGGCCGACCATCATCTCTGCGAGCTTCTGCTTCGAAGTGTCGTCGGGTCGCGTCTCGCCCACCACCTTGCCGCGCCGCAGAACCGTGATGCGATCGGCTATGGACAGCACCTCGTCGAGCTTGTGGCTGATGAACACGACCGTCTTGCCGTCCTGCTTCAGCCTGCGGAGGTTCTCGAACAGTTCCTTCGATTCACTGGGTGTGAGCA
Source organism: Actinomycetota bacterium (assembly GCA_030859685.1). Lineage (GTDB taxonomy): Bacteria > Actinomycetota > CADDZG01 > CADDZG01 > WHSQ01 > JACCXF01. Next base: position 6,920 of record JALZJQ010000084.1, read on the forward strand.
CCGCCGTGGGCTCGTCGAGGATGAGCAGGTCGATGCCACGGTAGAGGGCTTTCAGTATCTCGACGCGTTGTTCCTCGCCGACGGAAAGATCCTCGACCCGCGCACGCGCGTTGACGTGGAATCCATAGCTCTTCGCGAGATCCTCGATCTTCTTGGCTGCGCCGTCGTAATCGACGATCACGCCGCCCTCAGAGCCCAGGATGATGTTCTCCGTCACCGTGAAGCGGTCGACGAGCACGAAATGCTGGTGCACCATCCCGATGCCTTGCCCGATCGCATCCCGTGGCGAACCGATCTTCGTGGGCTCGCCGCGTATGAGGATGCGCCCCTCTTCGGGGGGATAGAGCCCGTAGAGGACGCGCATGAGAGTCGACTTGCCGGCGCCGTTCTCGCCCACGAGCGCGTGGATCTCGCCCGTCTCGAGCGTCAGGTCGACGGAATCGTTCGCAACGACTCCGGGGAAGCGCTTCGTGATCCCCTCGAGCGTGACGAGCGGGGCGCGATCGCGCCCCGCTCGGTCATTCTCGGCCTTCTTTGGTTCCATCGGGTCGGTTGTCTAGCCCTCCGGCTCGGTCGGAACCTCGATCTCGCCGCTGATGATCTGCTCTTTGTACTTGTCGAGCTCGGCCTGAATGTCCGAAGACAGAAGCTCGTCGTTGTCGTTGAACTCGTTCACCGCGTAGTCCACGCCGCCCTCTTCCAGTCCGAAGACTTGGAAGCCGGGGGTGAAGTTATCTTCGGCGACCGCTTTGATCGTGTCGTGCACCGCGGTGTCGACGCGCTTGAGCATCGAGGTGAGGATCCACTGCTGCTGGTCGGCGCTCGCCGTCAGCGACTGGTCGGAGTCCACACCGATCGCCCACTTCTGCTGCTCGGCGGCGGCCTTGAACAGCCCTGCGCCCGAGGCTCCCGACGCGTGGTACACGACGTCGGCTCCGCCGTCGTACATGCTGTTCGACAACGCCTCACCCTTCGTTGGGTCGTTGAACGCTGCGGTTGAGTCGCCGATGTATTCGACGAGTACCTCGATGTCGGGATTCACCGCTTGGGCGCCCGCCACGTACCCGGCCTCGAACTTCTCGATCAGCCCGGTGCCCCTTTGCCCGCCCAGGAACCCGATGGTGCCTGCCTCGGACTTGAGTGCTGCGGCGGCGCCGACGAGGAAGGAGCCCTGCTCCTCGCGGAATCCGAGGTTGGTGACGTTCTCGGCCTCGGCCGCGAAGCCGTCCACGACCCCGAAGAACTGCTCCGGATAGTCCCCCGCGATCTTGTCGATACCCGGCGAGAACGCGAAACCGATCGCGAGGATCAGCTCGTAACCCTGATCGGCGAGGTTCACGACGTTGTCGTCACGGTTCGAACCCGATGCGTTCGGCTCGAGGAAGTCGGTGTTCTCCTCCGAGATGATGCCTTCTTCGATGGCAGCGTCGAGCCCTCGTTTGGCTGCGTCGTTGAACGATTGGTCGCCGAGACCGCCGATGTCGAAGGCGATGCCGACCTTGATGTCACTCTCGCTACCGCCCCCGGTGTCCCCTTCATCCTCATCCGCAGGGTCTCCTCCTCCGCATGCGGCCGCGAATAGGGCGACCACCACGAGGAGCACGGCGAACCACTTCGTACGCTGCGTTGGCAACGTTTGCCTCCTTTGTTGTCCTGCTGCCGCCCCGCCGGCGGTTCACGTGAGCATATAGAGAACGGCGACCCTCGGGATAGGGTTCGGAACGAAATGAAGATCTACACCAAGAAGGGCGACGAAGGCACGACCGGCCTGCTCTACGGGGGCCGGGTCCCCAAGGACGACGCCAGGACCGACGTCTACGGGACGCTGGACGAGGTGGTCTCGGCCCTCGGTCTTGCGCGCGCCGGGGGCCTGGTCTCCCGCGTCGAAGAGATCGTGATCCGGCTGCAGCGGGAGATGTTCGTCGCCGGCGCCCAACTCGCAACGTCAGAGGTCAATCAGGGCAAGTTGCAGGATGGGGTGTCCCGGGTGACGCCCGAGATGACAGCGACCGCCGAGAACGATATCGACGCGCTGATCCAGCAGCACCCCTTACCCCAGGAGTTCATCCTGCCCGGCGAGACCATGGGCTCGGCGGGGCTCGACGTGGCCCGTTCGACGATCCGCAGGGCCGAGCGCCGCGCGGTAACCATGGAACGTGCGGGCCTGGTGACCGACCCTGAGGTCCTCCGCTACCTCAATCGCATCTCGGACCTGCTGTTCGTGCTGGCCCGCTTCGAAGAGGCCGAACGGGGCCGGCGTCCGGAGCCGTCCCGCCGGCATTGAAACCGTTCATCTTCTGCCCGGCATGCGGAGCCGACCTCGAGCGCGCCGACGACGAGGGCGGCGCCCATTGCCCGAACTGCGATCGCAAGTGGTACCGCAATATGGCCCCGACCGCCGGCGCGGCGATCCTGAGAGACGACCGGGCCCTCGTTACCGTGCGCGCGTCCGAGCCCGAGAAGGGGCGGATGGACGTTCCCGGTGGTTTCCTGAGGGTCGGCGAGGATCCCTTGGCCGGGCTGAGGCGCGAGGTCCGCGAGGAACTGGGCTGGGACATCGAGGTCGGCGACGGCGACTACCTGCAGGCCGTGCCGCACGCCTATGGCTCGGAGGACGAGTGGGTCCTGGCCTTGGGTTTCGTCGCTCGCGCTCCCGAGGGCGACCCGATCCCGGCCGACGATGTGGCCGAGGTCCGCTGGGTGAGTGAATCGGAATTGGATGGACTCGACTTCGCGTGGCCACACGACCGCGACCTGATCAGAAAGGCTCTGGAACATGGACGATCGTGAATTCCTCCGCCGGCTGTCGTTCATGCGATTGGCGATCGGTGTCTCGCTCTTCGCGGCCCCACGGCTCGCGGTGAAGGTATGGACCGGCGAGAGCAATGACTCGCCGGCGCTGGTGCTGGCCGCACGCGGGCTCGGGGCGCGCGAGATCGCGCTCGCCGCGGGAACGCTGGCCGCGATGGAGAACGGCGGTCCCGTGCGGCGATGGGTCGAGGCGGCGGTGATCGCCGACGCCGCCGACGCGCTGAGCGTGCTCGGGAGGCTTCCCGGCATGGCCCCGATCCAGCGACTGGGTCAGCTCGTGGGGGCCGGTGGAGCCGCGCTCCTGGGGATCAAGATCGCGTCGTCCGTGGACGACTAACCGGGCGACTCCGTGCGCTGCAGCGCGGCCTTGAGGTGGAACTGGAGTGGCTGCCCACTCGTCGCCATCTCGAACTCGTAGGTGAGCAGGTCCCCGTCCACTTTCAGTCTCCGGACCACCTCGTCGATCGGATCGGAGGTCGAAGAGGGCGCGAGCGTCTTCGATCTCAACTCGATCGCCCCCTCGACGATCGAGCCCTCCGAGATCTCGACCACACCGAACGGGTGCGAGGCGACAAGCTCCACCCCGTTCTCGCCGGCCGGACGCAGATAACCCATCTCGGAATGCAGCGGCTCGTCGTTAACGAGTGACCAGGTTCGCTGCATGTAGAACAGGAACGGTTTCCCGACGTGCCAGAAGCTCGTTCTCTCGCCGTAGGCGAAGGCATCGATCGTGGGGTAATCGCCCTTGCCCTCTCCGACCCATTCGCCCACTAGGTCGCCGAAGGCTACGAGGTCTGGATGGAGCCGGGCCATCGACATGCCCACAGGCTACGCAACTGAACCTCGTCGCGTCATCTCTTTGGGTCGGGCGGAACCCTCCGCCCCTGACCGGAGTCTCTATTGATAACTGTCCACAAGAGCGAGGTGACGACGTGGGACGAAAAGTCTTGACGGTCGTAGTGATGGCGAGCGCGGTTGCCATACTGGGTTGGGGATCCTCTTCGAGCCGCCAGTCTTCGCCGGCGGTGGCCTTGAGGCCGGACCTCGAAGCTTCCCCTGGCGCACACGCACCGGCCCCCGGACCGATCCTTACGATCGATCGAGCGGGCGACTTCGCCGCGATCGACCCGGATAGCGGGAAGGTTCTACACAGAGCTCACTCCGGCGTTCTCTCTCCAACCGGGGATCTCGTCTATGCACAACAGCCTCGATCGGTCACGGTGCAGAAGCGCGTCACCGGACGACGTCTCGCCCGGGTGTCCGCACCATCTGGCATGAAGCTTGAGGTCGCATCCACAAGCGGTCGATTGCTTGCATTCACTGCCCACTCGGCCAACTCTGGATCGGAGTGGAGACCGGACGGCCGCGCGCGGTCGAGGATCACTGTCGTGGGGACCGGGAAGAGAGAGCGCACGCGTACCTACGATCTCAAGGGCAATTTCGTGGTCGAAGCATTCTCGACCAACGACCGGCAACTCTTTCTGCTCGAGTACATGCCCGCAAAGAATCCGTGGCACTACGGATTACGTCGTCTCGGGCTTGACGACGGCAAGATCCGACCTATCGCGCGCGACAAGCAGAATGCGCCCGGGGAGATGAACGGCACCGGGCGTCTCGCTCTGAGCGCCCCTTCCGGGCAGGAGCTGTACACCCTCTACACACAGCAGGGATTCAATTACACGCACGTCGACCCCGAGCAGGCCAAGCCGAGCGAGGTGTATGCGTTCGTTCATCTGCTGAACCTCGAGGGGGCCTGGACACACTGCATCGACCTCCCTGCCCCCTTCGGCACCGGATCCGCGACCGCCCACGCGATGGCGGTCTCGGACGACGGGGCCCGCTTGTTCGTGGCCGATCCTTCCTCCGACGGTCTGGCCGTTATCGACCCTCAGACGAAACGCGTGCTGAATTCGGTGACGACCGATCTTCGTTCGCTGCGAGCCGGTGTGAGTGCCGACGTTTCCGTGAACGGCGACCTCTACCTCACCGGCAAGGACAGGGTTCTGGTGTTCGACGGGGAGACTCTGCAGCTGCAGCGCTCCTTCCGCCCCGGCTCGGGCCTGTCCGGGATAGCCACCAGCGCAGATGGGTCGAAGCTGTACCTGGGGACGACGAAGGCGCTTCTGGAGGTGGATGCTGGCACGGGGATGCGCCTGCGGACGTTCTCGATCCCGGGCGCGCACGGACTATCGGTACTGCCGAGATGATGGTCTCCTGCGAACCCCAAGCGATGGGGTAACCCGCGCCCGGGCCGTGTCAACCGACTTCGCGCGGAGTTCGAGGCGGCCCCGAGCAGGCGGTTGGGGCTAGTGTTCGGGTATGGATTTCCGGCATTCAGAGGACCAACTCTCCTTCTATAAGTCGGTCAAAGACCTCGCATCGCGGGTGGTCGAGCCGGGGGCGCACGAACGCGACGTCGATGGGCGCTTCGATCGCGATGTATGGAACGCGCTGGGTGAGTTCGGGCTTATGGGTTTGCCCATCCCCGAGCGTTATGGGGGCTCCGGCGCGGACATCGTGACGACCTGCCTCGCTCTCGAGGCCTTGTCCGAGGGCGGTCACGATTCCGGTCTGGGGCTGTCGCTCGGCGCCCACGTAACGATCGGGACCGTGCCCTTCTGGTTGCACGGCACGGACCCGCAGAAAGAGCGTTACCTGCCCAAACTTTGCACCGGCGAATGGATCGGGGCGATGGCCATCACCGAGCCTGAGGCCGGATCGGACGCGAGCGCGATCAGATGTCGGGCCCGGCGCGATGGCGATGGATGGGTGTTGAATGGTTCGAAGATCTTCATCACGAACGGTTCGATCGCGGACGTCATGATCGTGATGGCCGTCAGTGATGCGGATGCCGGACCGGGACACGGCATCACGGCTTTCGTGGTCGAAGCCGGCAATCCGGGTCTCGTGGTCGAACGGGACCTCGACAAGATGGGAACGCGCTCCTCCCCGCTGTCGTTCTTGCATTTCGACGACTGCCGGGTGGCGGAGGACGCGGTGCTGGGCGACGAGGGCAGCGCGCTGTGGAAGATCGCGTTCGAATGCTTCGACTGGGAACGCACGGTGATGGTCGCATCCTCGATCGGCGGCATGAAGGCGTCGCTTCAAGGCACTATCGACTACGCCAAGGAGCGCGTCGCCTTCGGCAAACCCCTGAGCAAGCATCAGGCGATCCAACACAAGCTTGCGGAGATGAGGACCAACCTCGACGCCGCGCGTTTACTGCTCTATCGAGCGGCCTGGATGAAGCAGGAGGGCCTTCCTCATCAAGCGGAGGCCAGCATCGCGAAGTACTTCGTGGCAGAGGCGGCGATGAAGAACGCGATCGAGGCCACTCAGATCTTTGGCGGCTACGGCTACATAAAGGAGTATCCGGTCGAGCGTTCGATGCGCGACGCGAAGTTGATCTCGATCGGCGGCGGCACCTCGGAGATCCAGAAGATGATCATCGCTCGCGAGATCCTCGGCGAGTAAGGCGCCGCTACGGCTCCTGCTCGAGATCTCGCGGCCGCATCCGCGTCCACCCGCGGATAGGGCTAGAGCCCGGCGTCTTCGGTTACGCGCACGAGGGCCGCCAGCTCGCGCCCGAGCGACGTTGGGGCTCCTTCAGCCTCAACCGTTATCGTGCCTTCCATGGGTGCGATGTCTTTGACGCCGACGCGTACGCCCGGCCGGATGCCCAGCTGATCGAGATACGGAAGAACGTCCTCTTTGATCTCGGAGATCTGCGCCACGATGCCGCTCTCGCCGGGCCCGAGCTCGCTGAGGCGACGGGTGCGCCGAAGATCCACGGGGCAGATCGGGTGCCCGTGCGGGCAGTAGTCGGGATAGTCGAGCGCTTTGGCCATGGCCTCCTCGACCCGGGCCGAGATCGCGTGCTCGAGCTTGTGAGCCTCGCCGTGGACCTCGAACCAGGCCATCCCGAGCTTCTCCGTCAGGAGGCATTCGACCAGCCGGTGCCGCCGCAGCATCGTGTGAGCGAGCCTCCGCCCCTCGGGGGTGAGGAGGATCGATCCGCCCTTTTCCTTGGTGAGGTATCCCTCGGAGGCGAGACGCTTGAGCATCTCGGAGGCCGATGGCAGGGAAACGTCCAGGATCCGGGCCAGGACCGTGGCCGTGATCCGCTCGCCGTCCTCCTCGAGCCGCTTTATCTCCTCGAGATAGTCCTCTACGCCCCTCATATCTCGATCCTACAGGGGCTTTGACCAGGGCAAATGGGATGTTGTGCTAGCGTCGAGAGCCGTGCCTACCGGAGCCCGGCATATTCGCCGGACCAAGCTGGCCCGGATCGGGGCCGTAGCCGCTCTCTTCGCCTTAACCGCCGTGCCACTTGTCGCCGCGGGGGCTAGCGGAGAGGAGCAGTCCGATCTCAAGTCTCGGATGGAAGCCATCCAGGCTCGCTTAGACGCGGCCACCGCCAAGGTCGAAGAGCTGCGCGAGGAACAGGACGAGGTCCTGCACGAGATCAACGATATCGAGGCCCGGATGGGTCAACTCGAGGAGTCGAACGAAAAGCTCGAGAAGAGAGTCATCGCCCGCGCCAATGCCATGTACAGAACGGGTAGTTCCGGGATGGTCGAGGTTCTGTTTTCGGCCGACGACTTCGCGGACCTCACCACGCGCGCCGAGCTCATGTCGCGCGTGTCGCTGGATGACTCGGGGGTGTTCGTTCGCCTCTACCGGGCGGAGAAGGAGCTAACCGCGCTGTCAACGCAGCTCTCCGACGAGAAGGCGCGTCTCGCCGACACCGAAGTCAGGATGGGGGCCGAGGCACAAAGGCTTCAGGGTGAGTTCGATGCGGTCGCGGCCGAGTACGAGGAGCTGCAGGCGAAGCTGGCGGCTCAGGCTCAAGCCCAGGCGGAGGCGCAGGCGCAGGCCCCGAGCGGCGCGCCGTCGGCTCCGAGCGCTCCCCAAGGCCCAGTGCGATTCACGGGCGGGATGACCTGCCCGGTGGCCGGGCCGGTCTCTTTCGTCGACAGCTGGGGTGATCCTCGCGCCGGCCACACCCATGTGGGAGTGGACATGATGGCCGCATACGGGGCCCCCGTCGTCGCCATCACTTCCGGAACGATCACGTACGCGGCCTTCGACGGCAGCGGCGGCAACATGATCTTCTTGTCCGGCGACGACGGCAACCAATACTGGTACATGCACAACCAGCAGAACCTCGTGACCGGTGGACATGTATCCGCGGGTCAGCAGATCGCGACGGTTGGGGACACGGGCAACGCAACGGGAACGCCGCACGTGCACTTCGAATACCATCCCGGCGGCGGGGCCCCGGTCAATCCGTACCCGCTCGTCGCCTCCCTCTGCTAGACGCCCTTATGGATCCCCTGATCATCACCGTCGCCGGGATCGGCGCGGAGCTAACGCGTGACAAGCAACCTAATCTCCCGATCACCGCCGCCGAGATTGCGGCCGATGCCGCGGAATGTGCGGAGGCCGGGGCCTCGATCTATCACCTGCACGTGCGCGCAGACGACGGCACTCCCACCATGGACGTCGAGGTTTTCCGCGCCGCACTCGACGCGATCCGGGGCGCCACGGAACTGATCGTTCAGTTCACGAGCGGGGGCGCGGTGACGGATTCAGAAGATGCGCGCATCGCGCCGCTGGCCCTCCAGCCGGACATGGCGTCGTTGACCACCGGCTCGGTGAACTTCGGAGACGAAGTGTTCCACAACCCCGCTCCCCTCGTCGATCGCTTCTATGCACGCATGCGTTCCCTTGGGATCGTTCCCGAGTTCGAGATATTCGAGCCGGGGATGATCGGGAACGCCGAGCGGCTGCTGCGCGATCACGGAAACGATCATCACCGGCATTTCGACCTCGTCCTCGGGGTGCCTGGGGCGATGCCCGCGTGGCCCGACGCCATCCCGTTCCTTGCTGCACATTTGCCGGAGGACGCTTCCTGGAGCGCGACGGGGATCGGCAGGAGCTACGTGCAGGTCGCCGCGGACGCTATCGGGCTCGGTGGGCACGTCCGGACCGGTTTCGAGGATGTCCTCTATTTCGAGGTCCGCGAGATAGCGACCTCCAACCGGCAGCTGGTTGAGCGGGTCGCCGGGATGGCGCGCGAGGCCGGACGCCCAGTGGCTTCGGTGGCGCAGGCACGGGAGATATTGGGTCTCGAGGCTCAGCGCGGTACTCTCGGGGCATGAACGATCAGAATCGTCGATTGGTCGAACGCATCGCCGAGCCCGATTACGTGGATGATCTGGGTTCCCGGTCGATCGAGGACCTACGCGTGATGCGGGAAGAAACCCGCGAGGGCGAGAACGAGCTCTCTTTCGAGCGCCGGCTGTGTCAGGCGCGGATCGACATCCTGAACGCAGAGCTCGAGCGCAGGAGCGGCGGGTCGGATGGCGACCTCATGGCGAGGCTCCCCGAGATCCTGGCGACCGAGGGCGGGGGAGACGGAGGGTCGCTGCCGAGCAGGGCACCTGATTTCTCGATCCCGCGCAACGCAGACGTGCCACGGCGGCGCGTCGAGGAGATCGTGGGCGAGCAAACGCTGGCGCGTCTCCCGCACCTTCAGAGCGAAGAGATCAAGAGGATCATCGGATCGCTGGCGGCCCACGAGCGGACCGTCTCGGACCGCCGCCGGCGCGTGCACGAGGTCATGGACAACATCCAGGCTGAGATCGTCCGGCGTTACACCTCGGGTGAAGCGGATCCCGCTGCGGCTCTCAGCTAGAGAGGCCTGAGCTCCCTCAGCGCTTCTTCCCCTTGGCCTTACCGGGGGGCCCACCCTTGGCGTGGCCGGGAGGCGTCTTCTTCGGAGCCTTCGACTTCGAGTGAGCGGGAGGACCGCTCGAGTGACTCGGCGCGCGGTCCTTCCTAGCCTTCGCAGCCTTGGGTGCAGCGCTCGACGTCTGATGCCCGCCCCCACTCGATCGCTTCGCCTTCGCGGCTTTGCTCCTGGAGGCTTTGTTCTTGGGGCCGTGCGATTTGCCCTTACCGTTGCCGGCATCACTCTTGCGCCCGTGACCCTTAGCTTTCTTGGGCTTGGCATCCTTGCCCGGGCGGCCCTTAGCCTTTCCCTTGTCGTTCTTTGAGTTTCCACCGGCGCCGAGACCGCGTCCTGGATGCCCCTGGCCCTTGTCTCCGCCGGCGCCGTTGCCCTTGCCCGGTCGTCCGTTGCCGCCATCACCGGGCGCTGGTCGACCGGTGCCCTGATCTTGTGCTCGCAACGCGAGGATCGCAGTTCTCACCGCGCGTGCGTTCGTGTCGAGTGTGGTGCGCGGTCCCCGGCCGAGACGGTCCGGAGCAGCGGCAACGCGATCGCCCCCACTGCCATTCGAGTTACCCGGTTCCGCATTCGAGTTACCCGGTCCCGCAGAGGACGAGGTCGAGCCTGTTCCACCTCCGGGCCCTGCGAGGTCCGCCAGCGAGTCACCGGGTGCCAGCGGCTCGACGAGAAGCGCCAGGGGTCCGGTGACGGGGTCCTCTGTTGCGCGACTGCCATCTCCGGTCCGGGCGTCACGTCGGGTGCCGGATCGCCCGGGAAGAGAGATCACCGGCGAGGTCTCTTCCGGCGTCGCGATCTTCACGCCACCCCCCTCGTCGGATACGCCGAGGGTGACGTTCTGAATCAGCAGGGAGAACAGGACGAGACATCCGGCCGCGACGGCGGCCAGACATGCTCCTACGATCGTTGTGAGTGGTTTCCTAGCCTTCAATCGCGTCTCCCATGTGGGGCGGATTTTATCCCGCTACCGTCCCTTTTTCTGCTGCTATACGTATTTAACCCGCTACGCAGCGTAGTTTCAAGTCACTCTACTCCTTTGTACTCGGGAAAACCCCCGTGTGTCTGAAGTATCTGGAAAATCCTTCTTTCGCGTTTCGCGGCTTTCGGGGGCCCGGTCGGAAGTGCTTGCAACTGTTATACGAGGGTGCTATATCTGTTAGCAAGGGCCGCATGAAAGACGCGACAACGTCGGGCGGGAGAAGCTTGGTCGGAGGACGGATGAAGCTCGGGGATCTCGGCTCCTTCATCCGCGAGCAGAGGCGAGCGGCGCACCTGTCGCTCAGGAAACTCTCGGAGTCCGCCGGCATCTCGAACCCGTACCTGTCGCAGATCGAGCGTGGTCTCAGGAAACCATCCGCCGAGATCCTGCAGTCGATCGCGAAGGCGCTCGCGATCTCGGCTGAGACCCTCTACGTGAGGGCCGGCATCCTCGAGGAGGATCGCGACCGCGACCTGGTGGACGAGATCCTGAAGACCTCGAAGCTAACGGACAGGCAGAAGCAAGCGTTGATCGATCACTACCGGTCCTACGTCGAGACGGACGAGCCGCTCGCCCAGGCGGCTGCCGTCGCCGAGGTTGCAGCGACCCTCGCGGCCGAAGCTGAGGGACCGGATCCAAAGACGACAACGAGATGAACTGACAGACCTGACGGGAAGGGCGGAGCGACCCTCTTCACCCCCACCCGGCGTTGGACCCCGGCGGCGTTTACGTCGACGAGGCCCAGCGAGCCTCCGGACTTCCCGTCACCTACATGATGCATCCCTGCAAGACGGAGGAGGTGAAAGGAATGCCGAAAGCACAGGAAATGCTCTACGCGGTAGTCGGCGCCGGCGAGTTCGCGGTCGAGAAGGTCGTGGATGCTCGTCAGGTCATCGACCGGGAGCGCTCGCAGAAGGCCTACAGCGACTTCGTGAAGCGCGGTCGCACCCTGTCGACGAAGATCAAGAATTCCGGTCCGTCGAAGCAGGCTAAGGCCCAAACGAAAGTCGCCCGCTCGCAGGTGAAAGCCGCTGCGACGAGCGTGTCCAAAGCCGTTCGGGCGAACGCAAAAGCGACGCGCTCGGCTGCAAACAAGGCTCGCAAGGCCTCTTGATCGGTAACGGCGAAGAGTGTGAAGAGCCCGCCGCTCGGCGGGCTCTTTCGCGTCCCGGACCTCGCCTCCAGGAATAGCCGAAGGTGAAGGTGGTTCAGCACTACTGTGGTCCGGTCAATGACGCTCGAAGTCGACGTCCGCTGTGACGAAAGCTGTTTCGATCTCCCCCAGTGGTGGGAGCTGCTGGCCCGCGACCCTAATGGTCACGTTTTCTCTACCCCCGAATGGCACAAGGTGTGGTGGGAGGAGTTCGGTGCCGGCAAAGATCTCTTCCTTCTAACCATGTCCCGCGACGGCGCACTCGTCGCGATCGTGCCCCTGTATCGGGCTCTCGTCGAAGGCCGCTCGGTGTTGCAGTTCGTCGGCGGAGTGGACCTCACGGACTACCTGGGACCTATCTGTTCCAACGATGACCGGGAGGAGGTGGCCGACGCTCTTGTGCGGTGGCTGCGAACGACCGATGTGAGATGGGACGAGTTCGACGCACACAACATGCCGGTGCCCTCCGGCTTTGCTGAGTTCCTCGTAGATCGCGCGGATCGTCAGGGGTTTGATTTCGTGCTGGACCAGGAGGAGACCTCGGCGGTGCTGCCACTGGTTTCGGATTGGGACGGTTACCTCGCTTCTCTCGGTTCGAAGGAGCGCCACGAGCTGAAGCGCAAACGACGGAAGCTCGATCGCGATCACCCCGATGCTTCGTTCCGGACGGCAACGCAGGAAACGCTAGAGGTCGACCTACGATCGTTCGTGGACATGCATCGCGGCGCCGAAGGGATGAAGGGTCATTTCATGAGCCGCGAGATCGCGACCTTCTTCGACCGCGTTGCGCACGCCTTCATGCCGCTCGGATGGCTGCGCCTCGACTTCCTCGAGATCGGCGGCCGTCCCGTCGCCTCTACCTTCGGGTTCGAAGTGGAGAAGCGTTTCTACCTCTACAATTCCGCCTACGAGCCGGAGGCGCGCAGCTCCTCGCCGGGTTTGATGCTGGTGAGTGGTTTAGTGAGTGCCGCCATAGAGCGGGGCTTCGAGCGCTTCGACTTCCTCCGGGGTCCGGAGCGCTACAAGTACCAGCTGGGAGCGCAGGCGTTGCCGTTGAACAACGTGAGGATCCTTAGAAGCGGGGTCGAAGGGCCATGACGGGACCTAGGATGGTTGTGTGATGGATCGCTTGGGCGTTGTCTCCTATCATTCGTCGCCCCTCGTGGAGCCCGGTTCGGGCGACTCCGGAGGGATGACGATCTACGTGCGCGAGCTGGCCGAGGCCATGGCGCGACAGGGGGTTCGCACCGACATGTTCACGCGCGCTTCGGGGGACCAGCCGCGGATCACCCAACTGTCACCCCTTGTGCGCGCCATCACGATCGACGCCGGCCCGGCTTCTCTGTCGAAATCCGAACTGCCCGCATACATAGGCGAGTTTTCCACGGGGATCATCGATCTTGCGGCGGCCGAAGGCACCCGGTACGACGCCATCCACTCGCACTACTGGCAGTCGGGGATCGCCGCAAAGGCCTTGGTTGAACGGTGGGACGTTCCTTTCGTGCACTCTCATCACACGCTCGCACGCGTGAAAAATTCCCATCTGGCCTCCGGAGACGTCCCCGAGTCCCAGGAACGGATCGAGGGCGAGGAGGAGGTCATCCGATCGGCCGACGTTCTCGTCGCGTCGACCGACGACGAGTGGGATCACCTAGCGTGCCTTTACGGCGCCTCGCATGACCGGCTCAAGACGATCCACCCTGGAGTCGACCATTCCCTTTTCGCTCCGGCCGATCGCGCAGTGTCGCGAGCCCGGTTGGGACTTCGGGACGAAGTGGTCGTGTTGTATGTGGGGCGCATCCAGCGCTTGAAGGGCATCGAGCTGGCGGTTCGCGCGGTCGAGCAGTTGGTCGGAGCCGTCGAGAAAGACGTCGTCTTCATGGTCGTGGGCGGGGCCAGCGGGGCCGATGGGGACGACGAGGTGCGCCGGCTCAACGAGCTCGTGACCGAGCTCGACCTCGAGCGCAACGTGCGCTTCATGGGCCCTCAGCGCCACGACCGGCTGCCGGCCTTTTACAACGCCTCGGACGCCCTCGTCGTTTGCTCCCACTCGGAGTCGTTCGGACTGGCGGCTCTCGAAGCTCAGGCTTGCGGCACCCCGGTCGTTGGCACACCGGTGGGTGGTCTCTCGTACGTCGTGCGGAACGGAGAGTCCGGATTCCTCGAAGACACACGCGACCCGACGGTGTTCGCGTCGCGGCTCAAGACTTTGCTTGGCGACGAGCAATTGATCCGGGATTTCCGCGCCGCGGCCGTCCGGTCCGCTCAAGTCTTTTCTTGGAAGCGATCGGCGTCGGAGTTCATCATGCTCTTCGATTGCCTGATGACCGAACACGCTCCGCATCTCTGCACCTGCTGAGGACCACTACGTGCCACGGCGCGAAAAAAGGTGCTCAGCTCGCGAATAAAAAAGGGAAGGCCGTGAGCAGGTCTTATGTTTCTCTACCTGCGACGTTGGCGCGTTGACGACCTCCCGTCGGCGTCGCTATGTTCTCGCACGTTCCGAGAGGCTGAAATACGAAGCACACGTGTTTCGCACATGCGGTCTCTCGGAACACTAGGTCCCAGAAGCCTGAGATTCGGTTGCTGCTCGTGCGTGGGGAAGTGCACGAGGAGCGGCTGGGTGTCGGTTTCTGGGGCCTTTTCTTTATGGCCCCCGCGACTGGACCAACGTCGCGCGCGCCTCAGCGCCCTATGAGCGCTCGTAAGAAGAACCGCACGTTAGCGGGCCGCTCGGCGATCCGGCGAGTCAGGTACGGATACCAGGCGGACCCATAAGGGACATAGCAGCGGACCTTGTAGCCCTGGGCGGCCAGGCTGTCCTGGAGATCGCTCCTGACTCCGTAGAGCATCTGGATCTCGAAATCGTCCTTGCCGACGTTGTTGCGAGCCGCGGTCGTCTTGGCATGATCGAGGAGCTTGCCATCGTGACTGGCGATGGCGGGCATCGTCCCGCGGCGGAACAGCCAGTCAGTGAGGAACGCGAACTGCGCGTCGATCTCCGACCGCTTGCGGAACGCCACGTTCTCCTGCTCGGCATAGGCGCCTTTGACGAGCCTCACCTTGGGTTTGATACCGGCCATCATCTCGAGGTCGATCGGGGTGCGGCGAAGGTAGGCCTGCATCGCGATCCTGAGCTCCGGATGGTCCGCATTGAGCAAACGGTAGACGTCGAGGGTGTCAGAGACGTAGTCGGACTGCTCCATGTCGATCTCGACCGTGGTTCCGGCCGCCGTCGCTTCGGCGGCGAGCCTCCGGAGATGGTCGATGCATGCTCCCTTGTCGAACGCGAGGCCCAACTGGGTGAGCTTGACGGAAACGGTCGTATCCACGCCGCTCTCCTGGATCCTCTTGATGGCGACGAGGTAGTCGTCCGCGGCCGCCGCGGCTCCCTCGGGATCTGAGACTCCCTCCCCCAGGAGATCCAGGATCCCGCCAACCTTCTTCCCGTTGAGGTCCACGATGGCGTCGATCGCGTCGTCCAGCGCATAGCCGGCCACGAACCGGTCGACGACCGAGCGGGTCAGTTTGCTTCGCGTGACCAGCTTCTCCATCGCCGGCTTCTCTGCGATCCACAGCATCGAGCGACTTAGCACCGGTGCCGGTCCCTTTCTTCGACCCCTTGCAGACCTGACATCATAGGCATCGATATGGCGAAGCTGGCTGTGCTGGGAGGCGGGAAGATGGGCGAGGCTCTCATCGCCGGACTTCTCGCGTCGGGATGGCGCAAACCGGACGAGATCGTGGTGACGGGGCGGCGTCCCGAACGCCTGGAGGACCTTGCGGTTGCCCATGGGATCGAGACAACTACGGACAACGTAGGAGCGGTTGCGGGAGCGGATGTCGTCGTGCTGGCCGTCAAGCCGCAGGACATCGAGGCGTTGCTCGCCGATATCTCAGCCCATGTGGGCGAGGATCAGACAGTGCTGTCGGTGGTGGCGGCCATCCCGACCGACTTCATCGAGGCGCGGTTGTCCACCTCCGCTCCGGTTGTCCGGGCGATGCCCAACACACCATCCACCGTCCACGAGGGCATGGCCGGGATCGCGGCCGGTCGTCATGCGGGCGAGACTCATCTAGGCCTCGCGCGCGAGGTCCTCGAGAACGTCGGGCGCGTCGTCACGGTCCCGGAGAGTTCCTTGGACGCAGTCACCGCGATCTCGGGCTCGGGGCCGGCCTACTTCGCGCTCCTGGCCGAGGCGATGATCGAGGCGGGCATCCTCTTGGGTTTGTCCCGCGAGATCTCGACGGATCTGGTCATCCAGACGATGTTCGGGTCTGCGAAATTGCTGCGAGACGAACATATGCATCCGGTCGAGCTGCGCGAGATGGTGACGTCGCCGGGGGGGACCACCACAAGAGCCATCCAGGTGCTTGAGCAGTCGGGCGTGCGCGCGGCGTTCCTCAACGCTATTCAGGCTGCGATGGAACGATCCCGGGAGCTCGCCGGAGGCGAGCCGGAAGCTTGAGATGAGCCAGTACATCGTTCGCCCGCTTAGCGAGGCGGACCTTTCGGTAGTCCTCGACATCCACGAGGAAGTCGCTTCCGAGCGCCGCTGGATAGGGTCGGAGCCGCCGATCGACCGGGACAAGGCCCAGGCGCGTTTCACAGACAGTTTCATCGAAGGCAACGGCAGGATGTTGGTCGCCGAAGCCGGCGACGGGATCGTCGGAAGTCTGGGGCTCACCGGTTCGGGGTTGCTGGACCTGGGGATGGCAGTCAGGCCCGAATGGCGCGGGCGCGGGGTCGGGTCCGCGCTGATGGAATCGGCGATCGACTGGGCGCGCCGGTCGGGGGCGTACAAGATCACGCTTCAAACATGGCCTCACAACGAAGCAGCCATCCGCCTCTACAAGAAGTGCGGGTTCGAGCAGGAGGGCTATCTCAGGAGGCATTGGAGAAGGCGCAACGGCGAACTGTGGGACGCGATCGTCATGGGTTTGCTACTCGACGAGATCCATGAGGACCTCGATTGAGCGATTCCACGGCCCTGATCGATGAGGACCTCGATTGAGCGATTCCACGGCCCTGATCATCGTCGACGACATCGCGAAGACCTATGACTTCGGCGCATCGCATCCGCTGCGCCCGGAGCGCGTTCTCTTGACCTACGACCACATCCGCTCGATGGGGTTCTTGGATGATGCGAAGGTCGTGGAGGTACCGTCGCGTTCCGCTACCGATGATGAGATCCTCGCTGTGCATGACCCCGTCTTCGTCAATGCGGTGAAAGACATCGACACGGGGATGGCCCCGACGGGTCTTGGTCGGCAGTTCGGACTCGGCACCCCCGACAACCCGATCTTCGACGATATGCACGTTGCAGCCGCGGCCGTTTGCGGTGCGTCCCTGAGGGCCGCCGAGCTGGTGGTGACGGGGGAGGCGCAGCATGCCTTCAACCCTGCGGGGGGCCTCCATCACGCGCGCCGGAGCGAGGCCTCGGGTTTCTGTATCTACAACGATCCGGCCGTAGCGATCGGACGGATCCTGCACCTCCATCCTGACTGGCGGGTGATGTACATCGATGTCGACGTGCACCATGGCGACGGCGTTCAGTGGATCTTCTATGAGGAGCCGCAAGTCCTGACGTTGTCTCTCCACCAATCCGGTCGCTACCTCTACCCGGGCACCGGGTTCGAGGACGAGATCGGTCGCGGCGAGGCCATCGGGACCTCCGCCAATGTCCCGCTGCTTCCGTTCACCGGGAACGAGGACTATCTCTGGGCGCTGGAGGAGACCGCGCTGGGACTTGCCGAAGCGTTCCGTCCCGACGCACTGGTCGTGCAGCTCGGGGCCGATACCCACTTCAACGATCCGCTTGCGAATCTGGGCCTGACGATGCCGGCCTTCCCAACGATGATCGAGATCCTGCACCGGTGCGCTCATGATTTCGCCTCAGGTCGCTTGGTGGCCACGGGAGGAGGCGGATACCAGTTCGAAACCGTCGTTCCCAAGGTCTGGACCATGCATTTCGCCGAGATGTGTGACATGCCCCAGCGCATCCCCCACGATTGGATGGACGACAAGCCTGCGGACGAGGTCTCCAAGCCTTACCGCAAGGAAGTCGAGGCGTCGGTCCGCCAGGTCCTCGGCGCGTGCATCCCGAGGCTGCGTGCGTTAGCCGGCTCCGCCCCGTAGATTGCCACCGTGAACGCAATCCACGAGTACGTCGCGTATTCGGTTCCTGCAGGCTTCCTGTTGCTGGCTCTGTGGACCCTTTACACGTTCGTGCGCAACCAGCCGCCCCACGACTGGTACTGGACGTTACTGGCCGCTCTTCAAGTCGTCCTGGGTATACAGATCGTGGTCGGGATCGTCCTGTTCCTCATGGGCGGGCGCCCGACGCCGCCGAGCGGACCGGTGTGGCTCCACTACGTCTACGGGGGACTATTCCCTGCGGCACTGCTTGTTGTCGCTCATCGGTACGCGTCGGAGCGTTTCAAGGAGATCCCCTACGTCGTGTTCGGGATCGTGGCCGTGGTGAACTTCGGACTGACCTTCCGCGCGCTTCAAACGGGCCTGGGGTAGGTGAACCTCGCCGACGTCATCGTCCTGATCCTGGCGGCGTTACTCGCTTATCGGGGTTGGCGACGGGGGTTGCTCGGACAGGTCTTCGAGCTGGGGGGCGGTTTCATCGGACTCGTGGCCGGCGTGGCGCTGGGCCCCCGAATAGCGGATGCGTTCACGGATCAAGCCGGGATGGGCTCGGTCATGCTGTCCTTGTTGATCGTGTTCCTGTGCCTGTCTCTGGGGCAGGCGCTGGGCTACGTGATCGGACATCGGTCCGGATCGCTGGCCAAGCGCGCCCGGCTCGGGGGTCTCGATGCGGGGCTCGGAGCGGCCTTCGGGATCGTCCTGACGTTGTTGACTTACTGGCTCGTCGGCTCGCTTTTGGCCCAGAGCTCCATCCGACCGCTGGCACGCGAGCTCCAGCGTTCCAAGCTGTTGCGCGCGATGATCGATGTGTCGGAGCCACCCGATGTCTTGGGATCCCTGCGTCAGTACCTAGCGACGACCGATTTCCCGCAGGTCTTCGCCGGCCTTCCCCCGCAGATCGGCCCGCCGGTCGAGCTCCCCTCGGGGCGGGTCGCCCGTCGTGCGACGCGCGCGGCCGAGGCTTCAACCGTCCAGATCCTGGTTCCCGCTTGCGGCGGGACTCAGCTGGGCAGCGGATGGATAGCCGCTGACTCCACCGTGGTAACGAACGCTCACGTGGTGGCCGGCGGCCAGAACGTGACCGTTCAGGAACGCCAGAGCGGGGATCATCCGGCGACCGTGGTCGGCTTCGACAAGAACACCGACGTGGCGATCCTGCACGTCGAGGGCTTGACCGCCCCGGTCCTCGACTTGGAGGAGGAAACGCTCCCTCGCGGGACCCCCGGCGCCACGCTTGGTTACCCGGGATCCAGAGGAGGCGAGCTCGAAGCACTGCCGGCTGCCGTGCAAGGAAGCTTCGAGGCTCGGGGGCGAGACATCTATGGGCGGAACGAGGTCACCCGTTCGGTCTACGAGCTGCGCGCGAGGGTGCAGCAGGGCGACTCGGGCGGACCATTCGTGCTTCCCGACGGCCGGGTGGGCGGCGTGATCTTCGCCGCCTCGACAACCGATGGCAACACTGGTTACGCACTGGTCGGTGAAGAGGTCGCCGACGATATCAGCCGTGGTACGGGACGCACCGGGGCAGTCGGAACGGGATCGTGCACGCGCTGAGTCACGCTGTCTGACCACCGTCCACGATCAGCGTCGCTCCCGTGACGAACGACGAAGCATCCGATGCGAGGAAGATCGCAGCCCCCGCGATCTCTTCGGACGTTCCCCATCGACCCATCGGGATCGTCGATCGGATGTACTTGTCGGTCGGCTCATCCTCTCGAAGGTTCGAGTTGAGGTCAGTGGCCACCCAGCCCGGGGCAATGGAGTTCACGCGCACATCGGACTGGGCCAGCTCCTTGGCGACGGCCTGTGTCATCAGCCGGACGCCCCCCTTCGCGGCGGAATAGAAGGACAGGCCCTCGGCGCCCTGCACGCCTGCTACGGATGAGATCTGGATGATGGAGCCACCATCCCCGTCGATCATCGCTTGGGCCCCTACCTGGGTCGCGTGGAACACCGAGTCCAGGTTCAACGCCATGACCTTGTCCCATCCCTCCGGCCGAAGTGCTACGAGCGGGGACACGAACTTCGTGCCCCCGGCGTTGTTCACCAGGATCTGCAGCCCCCCGAGCTCGACGACCGTTCTGTCGACCATCGATTGGATCGCGGCCCGATCTGTGACGTCGGTGGGAACGACGAGGCAGCGACGGCCATGTGCCTGTATCTCTGTGGCCAGGCTCTCGAGGTCTCCTTCGCTGCGCGCTGCCACCGCAACGTCGGCGCCTGCCGCAGCCATCGCGAGCGAGATCGCGCGGCCGATGCCCCGCGACGCTCCGGTTACGAGAGCGATCTTGCCCGATAGAGAGAAGAGTTCAGTGCTCAACGCGACTCCTTCCGGTTCACATCAAGTGGTCGTCTGCAGACCAACCCTTAGGATGCTCGCATGTCCAAGGACTTCATGACCGAGACGAAAGAAGCGCTGATCGCTGCCGGGATAACCGGCCGTCATCAGTCCCATTCACGCCACAATGCGGTGTCGAAGATACGCGGCATGGTTGAAGATGACGTCGAAGCCAGGTTCGGCCTGAGCGGCATCGAGAAGTACACGGCGATCGAGGTATTGGGCTCCCTCGCCCAGCTCACCGGCTGCTCCCCCGACGTGGAGGACCTCGTCGGCGAAGACACCGTCGACCCGGAGCGGACGGTCGAGGCGATAGTCGCGGCGGCCGAGCGGCTACGAGATGAGGCCCGACGAGGCGCAACTCTCCTGGCCACTACGGGTCACCCCACCGGGATGCTCGATCACCACATCCGGGTGGTGGAGGCCTACCGGGACGCGGGGGGCAAAGTCATCAGGCTCCGGGAAGAGGAGAAGCTGCCGGCCCTCAAGTCGCGCGCCGAGATCCGTTACGTCGGCGATGTCGGTTGCGTCTCAGATGGAGCCTCGCTGTTCCATACACATTCATCACGACCCATGGAGGTCATGCTCGAGGCCGAACCCTGGCCCGACATCGTGCTCGGCGATCACGGTTTCGCCGGGGCCGCGATCGAGAGAGGCATCCCGGTCATCGCGGTGATGGATATCAACGATCCGGCGCTCGCCGTTGCGTGGGCGGAGAAGCGCGACGTGGTCGTCATCCCCATGGACGACAATCGCCCGCCCCGTCTCTACGAGCCCTCGTGGCGACTCTTCGATCGCATCATCCGAGGCTCCGGAGGCTCCGAAGAATGAACGGAATGGACGAGGCGCTTCGAACGGTTCTCGAGGATTGTCTGGCCGTCCGACCCGACGAAGAGGTTCTCGTCGTAACCGATCCGGAACGGCTTGCTATCGGGCGCGCGTTGAGCGAAGCCGCTCGCGTTATGGGGGCCGAGACCATGCTGATGGAGATGTCGGAGCGCGACACGAACGGAGAGGAGCCACCGGAGTCGGTCGCAGCGGCCATGCTCGCGTGCGACGTGCTGATCGCGCCCACCACGAAGTCTCTGTCCCACACCGAAGCGCGCCGCGCCGCGTGTGCTCGGGGCGCGAGAGCTGCAACCATGCCTCAGATAACAGAGGACATGCTGGTCCGTACGATGGCAGCGGACTACGCGCAGGTGCGCCGGCTCTCCGGAGCCGTCGCTGCCGCGCTGACCGCGGGTACACAGGTGAACATCACGAGTGCGCAGGGAACCGATGTCACGCTTGGTATCGAGGGACGAACGGCCCTCTCCGATGACGGCGACATCACTGCGGCGGGAGGATTCGGCAACCTTCCAGCGGGTGAAGGCTTCGTTGCTCCCGTCGAAGGCACGACGAGCGGGCGCATCGTTTTCGACGGGACCATCTGGCCGATCGGCAGGCTTGACCAGCCCCTGACGGTGAACATCGAGGCCGGATACATAACCGGCATGTCGGGCCCATCAGCTGATGAGTTCCAAGCCATCCTCGAACCTCACGGTCGTGAGGCGTTCGCCGTCGCCGAGCTCGGGATCGGAACGAACGACGCCGCCAGGCTGACGGGCAACGTCCTCGAGGACGAGAAGATCCTCGGCACGATCCACGTCGCTTTCGGTGACAACCACACTTTCGGGGGGACGGTTCGAGTGTCATCCCATCAGGACGGGATCGTTCTCGAGCCGAAGGTGGACATCGATGGCGAGTCGATCCTTCGGGACGGCCGCCTGTCCGTGTGAGAGGTGTTGAGTGAAGGGTCTAGGGGGGCCTGGGATGACTGCTGGTATAGTCTGGGCGCGATGACGGATCCCGGGAATTCTTCAGGCGGTACCCCCTCAGACAGCCCCCCGACCATAGGTCGTTTCCTCACGGTGGCCGAGGTCGCGCGCCAGCTCCGGGTGTCCAACATGACTGTTTACCGCCTCATCAAGGCGGGTCAGATGCCGGCCGTTCGGATCGGTCGGGGCTTCAGGCTCCGCGAAGAGGACGTCCGGAAGTATCTTGACTCGAGGTACATGGACGCCGGCTGAATCACCGGCGGTGTAGTGCAGCTCGACCGTCCCGAGGGGCGGTCTTTTTCTTGAAACTCAACGAGAGTCGGTGTGAACTTGGATCTCGAAAGAGCGTACGACCGGTTGCTGGAGAATCCTGGAGTCGTGCTGCTGCTGGGGGGAATCGATACCGGGAAAACGACATTCGGTATCGAACTCGTTCGCCGGGCGGCGGCGGCCGGCATCCCGGCAGCGATCGTGGATGCAGAGGTTGGGCAATCCACGGTGGGCCCTCCCACGACGGTCGGACTGAGGCTCTGTGCCGGCCTGCAGGAGCTGACGCGGGATTCTCTCCTGGTTGCCGACGAACTCGGCTTCGTAGGCAACATCACTCCTCGCGGCCACCTTCTTCCCCTCGTGGCGGGAACCGCTCGGCTCGTTGCAAAAGCGCGCGATGCAGGTTGTCCGATGATCGTCGTGGACACCACCGGCTATACCTCCGGCATCAACGGCCAGTCGCTCAAGTACCACAAGATGCAGACCGTTCGCCCGGACTTCGTGGTCGCGTTCGAGCGAGGCGGCGAGTTGGAGCCGATCGTAGGCATCTCCCATCGCTTCACGCCCGCCGAGGTACTCGAGCTGGACGTCGCGCAGGAGATCGACGTTCGCAGCGCCGAGGAGCGTATGAGCTTCCGCGAACAGCAGTTCCAGGCGTACTTCGCCGCTGGAACGTCCCGCTGGAGGGTGAAACCCACCGTTTTCATGCCCACGCTGCCCCCCGAGTTCGATATGAGACTTCTGGATGCTTTGGTAGTGGGGATGGAGGACGGGAAGGGTTCGTGTGTGGGCATCGGCGTGCTGGAATACGATGCGTCCGAGGATCTCCTCCGGATGGTGTCTCCCGTCACGGAGGGAGTGAGAGGCCTCCGTCTGGGATCGATCAAGATCGATACGGATGGCCGCTCCAAGGGACCGGTCGATATGCGCTACCTGTTCCGGTCCGAATAGGTACGTCTCAAAAGCTGTTGAGCTAAGGAGCGAAGGATGCCGTCTCTCGTCAAGAAACGCCGCAAGAAGATGCGGAAGAAGAAACATCGCAAGATGCTCAAGAAGACGCGCTGGCAGCGGCGCCAACAGGGTAAGTAGCGGCCTCGTTCGCCGTGAGGAAGGGTCCCTAGATGGAGAAGCGCGGGATCGTCACGTTCTTGTCCGACTACGGACTACAGGATGAGTTCGTCGGTGTATGCCACGGGGTCATGCTCAAGATCGCTCCGCACCTCAAAGTCGTGCAGATCCACCACAACATCCTGAGGCAAGACATCCGTCATGGGGCGATCGTGTTGCTCCAATCCTGCAGGTTCATGCCGCCTGCTGTGAACCTCGCGGTTGTAGACCCAAGTGTTGGTTCAGGACGCAAAGCGATCGTTCTCGAGACGGTCGCCGGAGCCGTCTTTGTAGGTCCCGACAATGGCTTGTTGATTCCGGCTTCGGTGGAATGCGGAGGCGTACGACGAGCGTTCGAGATAACGAGCGAGAAGTACACGTTATCCCCCGTGTCACACACCTTCCAGGGCCGCGATGTCTTCGCTCCCGCCGCCGCGCATGTGGCCAACGGAGTCGACCCCTCGGAGCTTGGACCCGAGGTGGAGCCGGCCGTTCTCGTTCCGCTGGAGATCCCGGTGGCCTGGCTCCACGACGACCATCTGCATGCCGAGATCCTGCAAGTGGACAGGTTCGGCAACCTGCAGCTCAACATGGGGAGAGACGTGCTCGAGAAGACCGGGCTGCAACGGGGTCGCGTCTTGGAGGTGCGGCTCGAGGGGCACCGTTTGAACGTTCCGTTCGGCGACACTTTCGCCGACGTCGAGGTGGGTGAGTTCGTCCTGGTCGAAGACTCGTATGACTACATGTCGCTGGCGATTAACAAGGGCGACGCGGGGGCAAAGTTGAGGGCGGGGGCGGGATCTACCGCCATCGTCGGACCTAAGAACAACTAGGGGGGAGCTGTGGCCGCTAAGCGGCGAGTGCTCATAACGGGTGTATCGCGCTTCCTCGGACTGCGGCTCGCCAAGAAGCTCGAGCGTGACGACAACGTCGAGCTGGTGGTAGGTGTTGACGTCGAAGAACCCCCGGTAGGGATCGCCAAGCTCGACTTCGTCCGAGCCGACATCCAGAGTCCTCTCATAGCGAGGGTTCTCGA
This sequence comes from Actinomycetota bacterium, assembly GCA_030859685.1. Classification (GTDB taxonomy): domain Bacteria; phylum Actinomycetota; class CADDZG01; order CADDZG01; family WHSQ01; genus JACCXF01. The sequence goes on from JALZJQ010000084.1 coordinate 31,342, forward strand.
TTCGACGAATGTCGATACGGTCGTGCACACGAACATCGCCTCGAGCCCAAGTCGATTAGGCGGCCGTTCCCAGATGAAAGAGAACAACGTCATAGGGACGATGCAGCTTCTCGCTGCGGTTCACCGAGCCAAGAACATCCGCAAGGTCGTGATGAAGTCATCGTCTGCGGTCTACGGATCGGGACCTGGAGAACCATCGATAGTGCCCGAGGATCACGCGGCCCGACACGTCGACCTGTCGGGCTACGCGAAGGATTGCGCTGAGGCCGAGACCTACGCCCGTGACTTCGGTCGCCGGCGCCGGGACGTTGATCTCGTTGTCCTACGAACGCAGAACGTGGTCGGCCCCACCGTCCGGTCCAGCCTGACCGATTATCTGTCGCTGCCGGTGATCCCAACGGCTTTGGGTTTCGATCCGCGGCTGCAACTGTTACATGAGGAGGACGCGGTGGATGCCTTGTCGGCCGCCACGACGGGCGACTGTCGGGGTATCTACAACGTCGCCGCCCCTGGCATCGTGTACCTATCGCAGGCGATCAGATTGTTGGGCCGCCTGCAGCTACCGTTACTGCTGCCCGCCGCCGGACCTACGGCGCGCCTCCTTCGGCGATTCAACCTCGTTGACTTCCCGGTTGATCAGATCAGGTTGATCCTGTTCGGCCGGGTGGTCGATATACGCCGCGCTCAGGAGGCTTTCGGTTTCGCTCCCCGGTTCACTTCTCAGGAGGCACTGCTGGACTTCAAGCACCACAGGGATTCCGAACCGCACGGCGATCCGTCCGTGCGACCGCGCTGGGAGCGCGACCTCATCGATGCCTTTGGTTCCAAGGGCAGTGACAGGGAGACCGTCTGATGGGCGACGCGGAAGTCATCCAGCTCGACACTCGCGCGCGCGCTGCATCGTCCTCGACCGCCGCCCGTAAGCAGGCAGGTCGGGCCCGGTGCCGGGCCACGACCTCGACGGGGCGTCCTTGCAGGAACAACGCGGTGGACGGAAACGACTACTGCCGGGTCCACGGTGGCGAGACCTCCTCGGCGGAGGCGGAGCCCACACATTCGCCCCCCGCCGAGGCCCCGAACCCGATCGAGGGCTTCATCGACTGGCTGGGCGACTTCGCGCGCCGTCGCTTGAGTGGGCAGTACCCGATCGATGATTTCGGGTACGACCCGGAGCTGGCGCGTGAGGTGCTCGTGCCGTTGATGCAACCTCTCTACGAGCACTATTTCCGGGTGAGAACCCTGTGGGTGGATCGGATCCCCACCGATGGTCCGGCGCTACTGGTGGGCAACCACTCCGGCACGGTCGCTCTGGACGCCGTGATGATGCAGCACGCGGTTGCCACGGAGCATCCCGAACGACGCACGGTGCGAAACATCGGGGCCAACCTCGTCCTCGGTTTGCCGATCCTTGGACCACTCGCTCGGAAGGCGGGGAACGCGGTCGCTTGCGATGAGGACGCGTACGAGTTGTTGCGGCGCGGCGAGCTGGTGGGGGTCTTCCCCGAAGGGTTCAAGGGAGTCGGCAAGGGCTGGAGCGAACGCTACCGGCTCCAGCGATTCGGCCGCGGGGGGTTCATCGAGGTCGCGCTGCGGGCGCGGGTTCCGATAATCCCGGTCGCCATCGTCGGGGCCGAGGAGTCCTATCCGATGATCGCCAACTCGGGCTTTCTGGCGAAGGCGCTGGGCCTCCCGTACTTCCCCATCACACCCACGTGGCCGTTGCTTGGACCACTGGGCGCGCTGCCGCTTCCCGCCCGCTGGATCATCGAGTTCGGTGAGCCCATCCCGATGGACGACTATCCGGAAGATGCCGCAGATGACAAGATGCTGGTATTCGAGCTGACCGACAGCATCAGAGACACCGTGCAGCAGATGCTCTTGAAGAATCTGAAGGTTCGAGGCGGAACGTTCTTCTAGCGCGAGTTAGAAGCCAACGCCGGGGATCTGAGCCACCCGGAGGATCCCCAACAGGCCGGCGATCATTATCGCGAGCAGCAGCAATGCCAGGGCGTAAACAGTGTTCCGTCTCATAGGACGAGGATAAGCGAGCACTCGGTCCTCTAGGTGCGGTTGAAGTCGCGGCACAGCTCGTTGATGTGTCGCTCGAGCTGGTTGAGACCTTCGACCTTGCCGACCACCAAAGCCACCCCAGCTTCGCGTGCCTGGTTCTCGACGTTCGCGTCGAGATATGCCGTGTACAGGATAATGGCCTGCGTCGGTCGATCCTTCTTGATCGCTTTCGCTGCGGAAAGCCCGTCAAGGTCCGGCATGACGAAGTCCATCACGATGACGTTGGGGTCGCTGCTTTTCGCCAGGTCGATGGCCTCTCCGCCCGAGGAGGCCTGCCCCACGACGTCGAACCCATCGAGTTCGAGCATCTGCACGAGCATGTCGCGGACGTGCTCGGTGTCGTCTACCACCAGCACCTTCAGGTTCACTGCTTCGCCCTTCTTAGAAGGATCGGTCATGGGCGTGGGAGTCCCTTGTTCACCCGCACATCCCGAGCCAGCCTCTGTTCCACGTACTCGCGGCTGCGCCGGAGCATCTCTACGAGATCCTGCTGCCGCTCGACGTACCGTCTTACCGAGAGCTCGAGCGACACCTCTCCCAGGTATCCGGTTCGACGTAGCTCGGCAAAAAACCTCTCTAGGGGAAGGATCCCTTGTTCCAATTCCAGGTGACCGTCGCGGCCGTCCCCAGCGTTGTTCGAGAGGTGGATGTGAACCAGACCTCCGGCAAGCACCTCGTAGGCATCGAGGATGTCGTGGCGCCCGACCGTGAGGTGGCTCGTATCGAGCACGGTCCAGCGTGAGGCCGCGGCCAGCTCCGGTGGCTCGAGGAACCTGTGAGTTCTGAGCCGTCGCCCGGCCACCCACCTCGGGTACATCGTTTCCACGGCGACCTTCACCCCGGTCTCCTCGAAGAAAGGTTCCTGCTCCTCCGCGAGCCAGCGGGTGAACTCCCGTTCCCATAGGTAGGGCGGATGAACGATGTAGATCTCCGCCCCCAGGGCGGCACACATCTCCGCTCCCCTTCTGATCTTCTCGAGCGGATCTAGCCCCCATACGCTCTTCGTCACGACCAGGAAGGGCCCGTGCACCGCCTTGATCGAGAGCCCCCGTTCTTCAGCCAGCCTCAGCGGAAGAACGGGGTCGTGTGTCTTCGGATCGCGCGTCACCATGAGCTCGATCTCGCTGAAGCCGGCCCCGGCGAGCGCATCGAACGCGTCCTCGAGCTCGAACGGCCAGAACGGACCCGTCGATGCGAGAACCGTGGGGGGATCGGAAAGCGCCATAGGGGAATGGTGCCACCCTTTTTATGCCCGCGCGCGGCGGGACCCCCGTTCTTATGCCCGCGCGCGGCGGGTTGCTGCCGCAACCCTTGCTTACCGGCCGGCACTCCGTGCCGGCCTGCGGCAACCCACTGGGGGATCGGTCGCCGAGGCGACCTACTCCCCCAGACCCCCTCGGGCTTACCGGGCGTGCTTCGACCCCCCTCGGGCTCACCGGGCGTGCTTCGATCCCCGGGCTTACCGGGCGTGCCTCGGATCTCTTCCCACTTGATTAGGTTGGGGTCATGGATACAGGAGTTGTGTGATCGTGCTCGAGCATTCTCCGAC
>JALZJQ010000119.1 GCA_030859685.1 Actinomycetota bacterium
CGCTCGAACGCATGCCGGCGGAACGCACCGTCCAAATCCGAATGTTGTGAATCCAGCACGTCGATCTCGACCGTCATCCGCTCTCCTCTACCAGTCGTCGCAGGTCCTTGCGACGGGCTACCCCGACCAGGAGGCCTTTCTTGGTCGTCACTGTGACCGCGTCGACACTGCGCTTCTCCATCCGCTCGAGCAGTTCCTTCGCCGACTCGTGGGGACGAACCGTGGTCGGACCCGTCTCCATCACCGTCTCCACCGCCTCGTCCGATGTGTCGTCTCGATGCTTTTTGCGTAATCGCCCCAGCACCACACCCTCGTCGTTCAGCACCAAACAGAACGTGTCACCGCTCTGCTTCATCGTGCGGGACGAATCGCCAATCGTGCTACCGAGCACGCACGTGTGGAGCCCATCGGTGGTGGCCACTTCACCCGCCATCGCATAGTGCGGGCCCGCTCCCTCTACCGGGAGGCCTTGGAGCATCCATTCGACCTTGCCGTTCACGTAGTCGTACACATGCGTGAACCCCATGGCTTCGAGCTGCCACGCAGCTCGTGGGCTCATGTCTCATATGTCGTCCCAGCAATAGACAACGGTGGGAAGAGACGGGTCGAGTTCGGCGACGGTGTCGCGGTTCATCGACTTCAGCGGGATATTGATCGCCCCCGCGATGTGTTCCTCTGCGTACTCCGTCTCGGGAAGCACTTCGATCAGCTGGAGCGAGGTGCTCTCTACCAACTGCCGGAGGCGATCGAGCTCGACATCTCTAGGCATCAATCAGGCGCTTCGATCCCGTTCCTCCGCAATCGCCGCATGGACAACCGCAGCAAGGACAACCACCGTCTGCCATTACTCACCTCCTCGTTTCACGAATTCGACCTCGCAAGGCCATGAACCACCGCTTCGCCGCTCGCTCGTCAGACATTCCAACTCCTTGAGCACGTGCAATTCAGAACGAAGGGCTTTCAGTCGGGTTATCTCTCGGTCGAGTTCGGAGATCCGTCTCTCGACCATCGCTCGGGTGTGGCCACAGGGGCATGCCCCCTTGTCCTGGATCTCTAGGAGCTCCCGGGCCTCGGCCAGCTTCAACCCCAGGGCCTGGGCGCCTTTTATGAAGCGGACCCGACGGACCACGCCCGGGTCGAATTGTCGATAGCCGCTCGAGGTGCGCTCGGGAGGAGCCAGCAATCCTTTCCGTTCATAGAAGCGGATCGTGTCGGAGCTCACTCCGGCTTCAGCGGCTAAATCTGAGATTTTCAGCGTCATGGACGAAGGCTAAACCTTGGACCATGGTCCAAGGTCAAGCGCGCCCGGGGTGAACCCCGTACCGCTGGCTCAGCTTTCGTGCAGGGCTTTTGCCCTTGCGATCGCCTCGTCCGGATGAGAGGCGACCTCCACGTCGGATGGAAGAGGCGCGATCTTTGGTGTGATCTCTCGCATGGTATGTGCGAACACGACCAGGTTTCGCGCCATGTGCTGCCCCATGTATTCGACGGATTTGTGACCGCGGCCGGCGCTCGCGTAGTTCGGCCCGGGCGATTCGTCTGTCCAACCGGTCCAATACACACGAGATTCAGGCGGAAGGACGAATCCGACGTCGTTGAGTGCCTGGGCGCACTCAGCAAATACATGATGGCCGCCGTCCTCGTTCCCGGTGATGGCCACTCCCGCTACGCGACCGTAGACCTTCTTGCGGCCGAGGTCATCGTATGAGAACAGCCATGCATCCATACGCTCGATCACGCGCTGGGCAATGCTCGATGGATGCCCGATCCAGATCGGGGTGCCGAAAAGGAGAACCTCGGCAGCAAGAACCCTCTCTCCGATCTTGGGCCAGTCGTCGCCCTCACCTTCATCCCATTCGACGCCCGGCTTGATGTTGTAGTCCGCTACTCGTATCTCGTCGTAGTCGATGTCGTCATGATCACGCATCCAATCGACGACGTCCTGCATCATCACTGACGTGTTCGATGGCTTGTCCGACGACTTCAACGAGCAGTTCAGTCCGCACACTTTTACAGGCATGTCAGGCTGCAGCGGAGTCACGGATCTCCACGCCGTGCCAGAAGGCCATATTCGCAGTTGCCATTATCCAGACCTCCCGTTCGTAAAGTGGGTGGAGCAGCCCTCATGAGCATTCTGCTGGTGACTGAGGAGGATGGATGCGCGAGCGTCGGGCCCTCTTCTCTGCGATCCGCTTTCCCTCGACCAGGTGATCCTTTACATGTCGGTTGAAGATCGGGCGCACAAACACGAGGCTGCGGAGCCATCCCGCCACACGCTGCTGAGCCCCGAACTGCCCCGAGTAGGTCATGGCCGACTCGTGCGGTCCTATCGAGTCGAAGCGGATCTCCTCCTCAACGTCATCCAAGACTCCCTCGATCCAGCGATACCCGATCCGGTGAGGGGGGTTAAGCACGACCTCTTCCACCGTCTTGACGACCTTATCGCGCACTCTGGTCTCGAACTCAACGAGGTTGCCGCGCTCGGTGGAGCCGATGGGCTTGCCGGCACTGGCGACCACCTCGAAAAGGAGGTCGCGTGGAGCCGCGACGTCAACCCTCTGATGCTTCAGTTGGACCTTGCGCAAGGAATCCCTCAGCGCTCCGCTCGCTGACCCACCGCTGAGCGCTTCGCGAGAATCCATCCCCCACCGAGGATCGCTCCATACAGGACGTGCTCGATCGTGAAGGTCGTCCACCCCACCATCTTGGGCATGTCCGCGATGGGATCGCCGCCGTCGAATACAGCGGCCGCCACCGGAAGGCCGACGAAGCTGCTGAACAACAAGACGATCACGCCGTAGACCATTCCCGCGATCACAGCTATGCCACCAGAAAGACGCAACGCTCGGGCGAGGAGGGCGAACGCCACCCCGTAGATGGCTCCGGTAGCGAAGTGGATCATCATCCCCACCGCAGCAGGTCCGAAGGCGAAGTGGAAGTTGCTTTGACCTTCCATGGCGCTCTGCATTGAGGTCATCATCGCAGTGGGCTCGATCACGCTCGAGGCGATGTGGTACAGCGGCGTGAAGAAACCGCTGTTCAGGTAGGTCAATCCCGCAACCATGGCGTACATCGCCATCACCGCCGCGGCGATGATTCCCCACACAGCTCCCGTGCGTATCGCTGTACCAACGTCGCTCTGTTCAGCTACCAGATGCCGATCTGCCGCCCCCACCGCCATCACGATCACCTCCACGTATCGCAGTTGCTTACGTGGAAAGGGACGCATCACACGAAGACATGATTGCGTTTCTCAGTGAAGGGTCCGAAATCCCATGAAGGCTAGCCAAAGGCAGCTGACCCCTGCCGCTAACCAGGCACTGTCCTGGTGACCGCTACGAGACAGATACACGATCAAGGCAACGCACGCAGGCACAGACAGAACGACCTGAGCCACGACGCCTGCATCAGTGGCCGGCAGAAGGAAATTGATCCCAGCCTCCTGTCGCGCAGACGCTACGGGCGAAGGCTGTACGCCGCGAGCTCGACGTCGTGGATGTCGTCTCCGACTACCAACGATGAATGAGGTTCGTTGAGACAGATCACCACGAGGTCGTCCCGCTCCGCCAGCCAAGTCTGACCCGCGTTGTCATGTTCGGCGCCCACCGCGACTGGCCACTCCTCGTCCGCCACGTAAACGACGACCTCGTCACCAGAAGGATCAACGTATCGGTGAGCGATCGCGTCGATCCCGCCGATTCGAGCTCGATCGGCCCCCACGAGATCGAGGTCTGAGAGACGCTCCGGGAGCCGGGACTCTGCAGGAGCGCCGACGGTGCCACTTCGGTATGAAGCCAGCGCCGCCTGTATCTCACCGGGATCACGCTGGGGCAAAGCGACCATCACGGTGACGGCAACGGTAGCGATCGAGACCAGGCCGGCGCTGAAGACCCAACGTGGACTGCGCCGTCGTGGACGGACCGTCTCGACTGCAGCGCGCACCCGTTCGCGAAGGGCCTGCGGCGCGAGCTCACGTCCAGCCTCCGCAACCGAGCGACCTTTACGACCGAGATCCACCTCACGCCAGCAGTCCTCGCAGTCGACGATGTGGCGCTCGAACATCCGGCGGCGCGCTCCTTTCAGGAGACCGCCCAGGTACGCCGCGGCGTTTCGTTCAGGGTCATGCTTCAACCTGGTCCACCTCCTTTTCGAGAATGCGTGCCAATTTCTTGCGACCTCGGTGTACCCGTGCAAGGACGGTCCCACGCGGTGATCCCGTCATCTTCGACACCTGAGAAGCGGTAAAGCCATCGAGGTCCATCAAGGTAATCGCGATCCGCTGCTCCTCGGGTAGTTCCCACAGAGCTGCGTGGACGGCTTCCTTGCGGACGTTTCCGATCGCATCGCCCGCGACGTCATCGGTGGCCGCAAGCGTCGGATCGGGTTCCGTCGGCACCTCCCTGGTGGTCGACGCGCGCCTCAGCCAGCTGCGACCCGTGTTGAGACAGATGGTGGCGAGCCACGGCTCTACTTTCCGCGGTGGCCGGCCTGCCGACCACGCGTCAAAGGCCCGAGTGAAGGTCTCCTGAACGACGTCTTCAACGTCGCGGGCATCGACCAGGCGCCGGGCAAGGTTATAGACGAGGTCGAGTGCAGGCAGCGTCGCCTGCAGGAATTCATCGTGGGTTCTCTTGCGCATGCTCATGGCGACCAGAGTTCAGTATCCGGGTGGAAAGCGGCCCAGTCGAACCAGAATGAATCGGTTGCAGGGATCGGGTCCAGCTCTTGGCCTTTCAATCGCCCCTCCACAGCGCGCCCGAATATGTCCCACACGCTGTGCGTGCGTGTATCGATGATCTTTCCGCCGGCGACCGCGAAGGTCGCGGGCTCGCCGTTCAGAACAGCGGAGAACGCCGATGCCGCCCCCACGTCCTTGGAGGCCGCTATGTCTGCTTCATCGAGCGCAGAGGCAGTTCCCTCCTTCCAGAAAACGACCACCGGCTCATGACGCACCTCTGCCTCGACGATCGTGACACCAGCCTGCGCCTCCTGTCGAAGCCGGAAGTAGGGGAAGGCGACAGCGTCACCTCCGGCTTCGATGGCCAGGACTCGTTCGACTGCAGCAAGCCGTCCATCGACCTCACCCGAATAAAGGAACGGAGCTTTGCCGACCTCGTCGTAGCCCGGATAGGGGTTCTCGCCATATCGACGGTCGTAGCCGGTATCGCGGCTCAGAACGTCACCGTCCGGGTGTGCTGAGGCAAAGTCACCCCACGACACGATCTGTACGGGAACCCTGGTGAGCTCTCGACCCTTCTGCGGTCCGGTCAACGCAACCCCCGTGACCTGCGGCCACAGCGACTCCGTAGCGCGGTCGTACATCAGCAGGTTCGAGTTGATGAGCTTGCCCGACGTTCCGAACGTCGTGATCTCGCCGTCTATGCGTGGGCGTTCGAAGGCGATCGCCGTATTGCACAGCGGGCAGAAGGTCACGACCACGGGTGCCCCGCTCACAACGTCGTTGACGATCTCATGCCAGGTCATGATCTGAAGTGGATAGGCTCGCGCCGCATCCTGTAGCTGCAATGCGATCACGGGCTCTCGCTCGCTTAACCAATCGACTTCACGTACCGGCGCGAAAGAGGGGTCGTCTATGGCCGGGATGCCGTCGGGGGGAATCACTTCGACGATGTCGTCGGGGTCCAAACCGGAACCGGCGGCTACCGGTGTGTCAGCTCCTGAGCCAGTCTCCGGTTCCGCCGCTCCGGAGCTTGGCCTTTCAGTCCTTGTCGGCAGGTATGCCAGGGATGCGGCACCCACGAGCAGCAACAGCGCGGCGATAGCCGCAACGGCGACAGAAGATCGTGTGCTCCGAGGCCACCGGTCCTGCGCCATCAGCTCGATACCTCCAGGTGCTCCCGGATGAGAGATGTGAGCTGCTGTTCGCTGAGTTGCCCGACAACGACCTCGGCGATGTCTCCGTCAGCGGCGACGAACGCGGTCGTAGGCATCCCGGTCCCGCCGAACGCACTGAACAGCTGACCCTGTGGGTCCTCCGCGAGGCGATAGGTGACTCCCGTCGAGTGAGACAATTCCTCCGCGGACGATCGAGCGTCGCTGTGATTGACCCCGAGGAACTCCACACTCCCGCCAAGGCGCTGATGAACCTGTTCAAAGGCGGGCATCTCTGCCGCGCAACTGGAGCACCAAGAGGCCCAGAAATTCACCACCATCGGGCGTCCCCGATATGTCTCCAACGTGAAGCGACCGCCCTCGAAGTCGGTCAAGGCCACGGACAGGTGGTCACGATCCGTTCCTGCAGGGGACGCTCCCCTACGAGCCAGCGAGAAAGCGAACACCGCGGTCAGCACGACCGCCGCCAGGATGGCGATGGTCTTGGTGGCTCGTGAGCGCCGTGCGCTCCCGCCGGCATATTCGGGTTCGACATCCATGTTGCGGTCCCAACCTCTCGTGGATGACTTCTCAATCCAGAGGACTCCGTGACCGGCTTTCTGATTGCCGGTGCAAGCGATCAGCCGCGTTCGGCGTCCCTATGGATATGGACATCGGAGCGATAGGTGTGGCGCTCGTCGCAGGTTCGCTCGCGACCTTCAATCCGTGCGGATTCGGGCTGCTCCCAGCCTTCGTCTCCCTGCAGATGACCGATCTGCCGAGCGAAGACGGCATATCGAGCCGTGTGAGTCGCGGCCTCGAGGTAGGGGTGACAGTAGCAGCAGGATTCCTCACGGTCTTCACGGCCGCCGCTGTCCCCGTTGCCCTGGGGGCCACGGCCCTCGCCGCCTACTTCTCGTGGGCGGGGTTACTGGTGGGGCTGAGTTTGATCGTCGTAGCACTGATGGGATTAAGTGGGAAGCACATCGGTTTCTCGACCCGCCGGCGGACGAATGTGCCGCCGACTCGACCGAGTCTCGTCGCGTTCGGGATGGGCTACGGCACGGCGTCGCTCGGCTGCACGTTGCCGGTTCTCCTCGCACTGATCGGGGCCGCAACCACATCCGGTAGCGCGCTCGCCCCGGTGGGAACCTTCGCCGCATACGGCCTCGGGACGATGATCACCCTCGTAGCGATCGCCGTAACAGTCGCCGGCGCGCGGGCGGGCCTCGTTGTCCGGATAAAGCGTCTGATCCCGCACATGCATCGGCTAGGCAATGTGTTGCTCCTGGTCGCCGGCGTCTACGTCACCTACTACTGGGCACAGATATTGCTGAGGGGAGCAGCAGGGAGCACCTCGGATCCCGTCATAAGAGTGACCACCCGCGTTGCCGCCGCGCTCGAACGGACCTGGGCCGCCTACGGAGTTCCCCTGATCCTCATCACTGCCTCGATCTCACTCGTGGCGGTAGGGGCGATGCTGGCGCTACGCACGGGTAGATCACGCTCGGGTTCACCGGAGAGATGATCCGCCGCTGTGTTCATTCATCAGGCTCATGCCTGCTCCCTCGGATCGGATAGCTCCGTTCGGCCCTTACCTCTTCGGGCCACTGCGGCTCGAGCTCCACGCCGAGACCATCCGCAACGCGGTTCACGTAATTGAAATAGGAGGCCGCCTGGTTCGCATCTACGATCGCTCGATCATCAAAGCCCGCCGCGCGCAGAGCCTCCACATCATCCCGCTCGACGTTCCAAGGCTCCAGCGTCAGCTTGATCGCGTACTCACATAGCGCTCTCGTCCGAGGATCGAGTTCATCGAAACGGCCCTCGGCGACCGCCGAGGAAAGCGCTGGGTTGCCAGATTCCCGCTCCAACGCTTCAGAGTGCTGAACCACTCAGTAGTGACAGTCATTGGCAGCCGAGACGGCCACCGCGATCGCCTCACGCTCGGCGCGCGAGAGCGGCGACTCGCCGAACATGACGGCCCGGTACAGGGCTAGATGCCCCTGCAGCGCCTTCGGATTAAGGGAGTGCGAAGCAAGGATGTTCGGAAGAGACTCTCCCTGCGGCCCATGTGCGATCCAAGCCATACGGCCTCCTTTATGCAATCGAATCAGCTCTTGAATGGTCCATAAGACAAGGGACTATCGCACCCCTCTTCTGCTTGCACCATTGGTGAAAGGAACGGCTGGATGACAGACAACACCCATGACGTGATCGTGATTGGACTAGGAGTCGGCGGCGAGGCCGTCGCCGGAACGCTTGCGGAAGCCGGCCTCGACGTCTTGGGGATCGAGCGAAACCTGGTTGGTGGTGAATGCCCCTACTGGGGGTGCATCCCCAGCAAGATGATGGTGAGAGCAGCCGGAGCGCTCGCAGAGACATCCCGGGTCGCGGCGCTTGCAGGCGAGGCGCACGCACATCCCGATTACGCGCCTGTAGCCCAGCGCATCCGGGACGAAGCCACCGACGACTGGAACGACCAGATCGCGGTGGATCGATTCGAGGGAAAGGGCGGCACATTTCTCCGCGGCGAGGCACGATTCATGTCACCTCGGGAGGTCGAGGTCGAGGGGGATCGGTACATCGCCCGAAGAGGGGTGGTGATCGCTGCGGGAGGAGCGCCAGCGGTCCCTCCGATCGAGGGGCTCGGCGACGTCGAATACTGGACCAACCGAGAGGCGACCGAGGCTAAAGAGGCCCCCGAGTCGCTGATCGTTCTGGGAGGCGGACCGATAGGACTCGAGATCGGCCAGGCCTTCAGCAGGTTCGGAACGACGGTGACCGTCGTGGAGATGGCTCCGCACATCCTCCCGCTCGAGGAACCCGAGAATGCTCGCGCACTGGAGGAAGTTCTGCGGGGCGAGGGGATCGACGTCCATACCGCTGTGTCAGCGGACAAGGTGCGCCGCTCGGCCGACGGCGTCGCGGTCGAGCTCAGCGACGGCACCCTGCTGGGCGCCGAGAGACTGCTGGTGGCAACCGGCCGTAGCTTGAACCTGCCCGGTCTAGGGCTGGAAGCGGCCGGCCTCGACCCCAGGGCACGCTCGATCGCTGTCGACCAAGACCTCCGAGCAGCGGACGACATCTGGGCGGTGGGCGACGTCACGGGTGAAGGAGCATTCACACACATCGCCGTCTATCAAGCACGTATAGCGGCTGACGACATCCTCCAGCGCCCCCACGGATCCGCGAACTACTCCGCCGTTCCTCGCGTGACGTTCACCGATCCGGAGATCGCAAGCGTCGGTGTCTCGGAGGCTCAAGTGCGCGACGGCATGAACATCAAGGTCGGGCTCGCCAACACAGCCTCCTCTGCCCGGGGCTGGATCCACGGTCCCGGAGCGGAACACGGAGTCTGCAAGGTCATCGCGGATGCCGATCGCGGCGTGCTGATCGGAGCTTCCGTCATGGGACCCGCAGCCGGTGAGGTGATCGGGATCTTGACCCTCGCGATTGACCAGTGCGTTCCGATCGACCGACTACGCGAAATGATCTTCCCGTATCCGACTTTCATTCGGGGCATCGAGGACGCCCTCGCAGATCTCGCACAAGAATGACCGAGCGCGGTTCGGCAAAATCTGGCGGCGCAGCGACGGTCGGGATCGCGGCGGGAATTGTTGCGCTGGGGTGTTGCGTAGGTCCCGCAGTCGCCGCGCTCTTGGGGCTTTCCTCGGCGGCCGTTGCTATCGATCTCGCCACGAACCTCTACTCGGAGTGGGGCTGGGCATTCAAGATCGCCGGCATGGTCTCCGCTGTCATGGTGGTTGCGTTGGCTCGTCGTAGGTCTCGACAGTGCGGCACAAGGCCGCGCCTCATGAAGTTCACGGTCGTCCTCGTCGGAACGGGGCTGGCAACGTACGCGGTTCTTTATGCAGGAACTACCTGGCTAGGCCAGCAAGCATGATCGGCATGCGTCGCTTGATCAGTGGGGGCACGCCAGTCACACAGAACGAGGTGGGGCCGGCTGGACTCGAACCAGCGACCAACGGATTATGAGTCAGGCCGTAACGCCTTGCCGCTGACCTGCACAAACGCGATGAGGCACAGTCCGGACTCCCTCGACGCTGTGGACTCGAATGGCCTCGAGTGGACTAGAGGGACCTAGAAACGTGGAACAAATGTGGAACACAACGCATGGTCCTTGGAGCCTCCATGCTGACGATGGAGCTCGCCGTTACCGCAGCCTGGCTGCTGATGGCTCCTACCTACACCTCGCGTTTGCCATCGGGTCCCATGGCCTGGTGACCGAACGGCACACCCACCGGAAGTGAGTCTGTCGGTTTTGCCGAATTGAGCGGCCGGTCCCCGCCTGCATCGCTGTGAGCCTTGTCGCTAGCCTTTGGCAACTCGCCTAAACCTTGCTGCACAACCTCGAGATTGGCCCCTACCTCCTGCGCGTCCACCCGACTGCGCACACTGGTCCCGATCGGGACATGAATATTTAGGAAACTGGTTCTGAAGGGAAGATCGTTGCAGGGATGTTCTCGGCCCGCCGCCAGCTGTTGTTCTCATGCCGCGTGAACAGGAGTGCGACAGAGATGCCCCCCACGGCACCGGATATCGCGCCGACCTCGATCCCGGTTGAGAAAACGACAACAACCACGAGGCCTACGAAAACGCCAACTACAACACTGTTGATCAGAGCGACCATGGTGGCGGCGGTGAACATCACCTGCCGTTTGCGAGGATCGAGAGCCATGCTGCGGAGATGACCAATCACATCGTCGTGTGTGGACAGCACGAAGTAGTCCTTCGCCGACGGAGCGATTTCGACAAGAGCATGACGGAGTCGACCCATCCCTCTCGTCACCAAGAGATCTTCCAGCCCGTTCTGCAACACTCTCCCGTAGGTCATTACACCGATGAGGAAGAGGATGGGCAGCAGCAGGAAGGCGAAAATGAAGAAGCTTCGCCCGAGCTCAGAGACCTGACCGATGAAGGCCAAGGCGACAACGAAACTAGAAAGCGTGCTGAGGAAGCCCGTGATACGCCCGGAGCTTTCGAAGATGGTGCCAGATCGGGCCGATTGCAAGGCCCAGTATTCAGTTGTTATTGCGGTGACGAAACTGGCATCGAACGATGGTTTCTCCTTCGACATCTCGCTCATACGGACACCTCGATCACCCTCATGAGTTCATCGCCTCCTCTGTCTCGGCCTCGACGTGTGGCTGGGCGAGGCATCCGCGGCCGGCATAGTCGGTTAGGAGACGGTGATCTGGCCGACCATGCCCCCGTCATAGTCGCCGGGCTCGTGACAGCCGAAAAGGAGGTCGCCGGACTCGTCGAAGCGCCACGTGAGTTCTGCCGTCTCGCCAGGGCCAGCCGTGACAGCATTCCCGACGCGGCTCATCTCGTGGCCGCCCTGCATGTCGCCTTCATGCTGCTCCTGGTAGTCCGCGTCCGAGCACGAATTCGTGTTCGGCCTTTCCCTTGTTCTTGACGACGAATGTGACCACCTCGCCAGCGTCAACCTCGATTTCTTGTGGATCAAACGGAAGGTCGTCCAGGGCGACGACGGTGATCCTTCGCTCTGCCTCTGATGGTTGCGCTGACGTTCCCGGCACCTCGCCCGCCTGCTTCCCGGCGACGTCGCCCTCGCTATCCATCGAGTGACCCGAGTGGTCACCATCGGGGCCGCCCGCGCTGGGACCGCTCGGCCCACAAGCAAGTGCGATCGCTGCCATTAGGACGAGAAGCAATCAAAGGCTTCTTCACGCGGCGCCCCGGTGAGTAGCCCGAGCCGAAAATTCCCACGAGTTCCGTCGTCATCTCTCGTCCTCCCGGACCTCGGTAGATACCTCGCTCACGCACGAGAGGAGTCCCGCTGGCGTCATGACTTGACCAGTCGTTCGATCGCCGCTGTCGCCTCGGCGACCATGTCCTTGTCGCTTCCGTGCGTCGGGTTCGTCACACAGTGGCGGATGTGGTCTTCTAGCAAAGCGACGGCCGTCTTCTTGAGCGCGTTGCTCGCAGCTGTGACTTGGGTGAGGATGTCGATGCAGTAAACGTCTTCTTGGACCATCCGCTGCAGACCTCTGATCTGACCCTCTATGCGACGCAGACGCGCAAGGACGTCGTCCTTGTGGTCGTAGTAGCCGTGCTCCATCCTGTTCCTTTCCAGTCAAGGATGGCTCCGACCTCGCAGCGAGGCCGGAGCCACTCGATCATGCAGCTTCGTAGCCAGCCGCCTGGATCGCGGCACGAACGCTGGCGTCGTCGAAACCGTCGCCGTGAACCACAACGCGATCCGCCTCCCGGTCAACCTGAACGGACTGAACGCCCGCGAGGTCGCCCACCTCACCACTGATGTTGTCAACGCAGGACTGGCAGTGGATCCCTTTCACGGTGTAGGTCACTTCGCTCATCTCTTTCCCCCCTTCTGTACCTGTTGTTACTTCGTGAATCGCTTGAGGCGCAGTGAGTTGGTCACCACGCTGACACTCGAGAAAGCCATGGCGGCGCCAGCCAGGATCGGATTCAATAGACCCAGAGCCGCAGCCGGGATGGCCGCGACGTTGTAGCCGAAAGCCCAGAACAGGTTCTGCACGATCGTTCGATAAGTGCGCCTTGATAGAGCGATAGCAGTGACCACCTTGCGGGGGTCGCCTGTCATCAAGGTCAGGTCGCTGGCCTCGATCGCGACATCCGTGCCGGTGCCCATGGCGATACCGAGGTCGGCCTGCACCAAAGCAGGAGCGTCGTTCACGCCGTCGCCCACCATCGCAACAACTTCGCCGGCTTTCTGCAGCCTCCGGACCTCGTTCACCTTGTCTTGGGGTAGGACCTCGGAGAGAACCCTGTCGATGCCGAGCTTGGTTGCGATCGCGTCGGCAGTACGTGAGTTGTCGCCCGTGATCATCACCACCGACAGACCAAGCGACCCCAGCTCCAACACCGTCTCAGCGGCCCCGTCCTTGATCGTGTCTGCCACCGCTATTACTCCTCGCACCTCTCCGCTCCAACCCGCGAAGACCGCGGTCTTGGCACCAGACTCGAGGCGCTCGGCAGCCTCCTCGAGGTGGCCGGGCATGACGAATCCAGCTTCAGCCATCAACTTGCGCCGGCCGACCCACACATCGAGGTCGCCGCGCTCGGCGAGTCGTCCGCGCACGCCGTAGCCAGCGACCGCCTCGAACGATCCGACCTTTGTCAACTCGCCCACCTCACGAGCCCGATCGCGGATAGCCGCGCCGATGGGGTGTTCGCTGTGAGCTTCGACCGCACCGGCAAGAGCGACCAACCCCGCCTCGTCACCGTCGCTGATGACGTCGGTGACGGACATTTCACCTTTGGTCAGCGTTCCCGTCTTGTCGAAAACGACCGTCGTGATCGCCCGCGTACGCTCCAGTACCTCGGTGCTCTTGATCAGCACGCCCAGGGCTGCCCCGCGGCCGGTTCCGACCATGATCGCGGTGGGAGTGGCCAGCCCGAGGGCGCAGGGGCAGGCGATTATCAGTACGGCCACCGCCGACAACAAGCCTTTCGTGGGGTCGCCGCCGAGGGTGGCCCATCCCAAGAACGTGATTGCAGCGATCGCGAACACGATCGGGACGAAGATCCCTGAGATGCGATCGGCGAGACGCTGGATCGCTGCTTTGCGGGTCTGGGCTTCCTCGACCAGCTTCACGATCTGAGCGAGCGCCGAATCGGCTCCCACTGCGGTGGCGCGCAGGGTCAGCACACCGGACGTGTTCACGGTCGCTCCGACGACCTTGTTGCCGGCAACCTTCTTGACCGGAACGCTTTCGCCGGTCAGCATCGATTCGTCAACCGCGCTGGCGCCGTCGACGATCTCGCCGTCCACTGGGATCTTCTCGCCGGGTCGGACCCGAATCAGGTCTCCGGTCTTGATCTGTTCGACCGGCACCATCTGTTCGGTCTCGCCCACTACCAGGCGAGCTTCCTTGGCGCCCAGTTCGAGCAGAGCCCGGATCGCCTTGCCCGCTCGGCCCTTGGCTCGTGCTTCGAAGTAACGACCGAGAGATAGGAAGCCGATGATCAGCACGGCCGTTTCGAAGTAAAGATCCATCCCACCGCTGAGTAACTGGTAG
>JALZJQ010000130.1 GCA_030859685.1 Actinomycetota bacterium
AGTACGGGAGCCTCTTCCAGGAACGGCTTATGCCAATCAGTGCCGAGGGGCTCGAGAGCCGCCAGCCACTCTTTCGCAGCCTTCGACTCATAGAAAGCGCGCTCTTCTTCTTCCGCCGCCTGTCGTATGCGCTTCTTTGTTGCTTGATCAGTCACCACAACGAAGTGCCAGGGTTGAACGTTGGCTCCAGACGGGGCGGAACTGGCTGTCTCCAAAGCTCGTTGGATCAACGCGAGATCGAAAGGCTCGGTGGAAAAAGACCTGATGCTCCGACGCGTCGACATGACCGCAGCGAAGCGCTCCACTTCGCTGGTCGCTTCCAAGGCGTTGAGGTCTCTGCGAGGCGCCGGTAAGCCAACGTGGTGGATTCGAGATGGCTGCATCCAGCCTCCTTTGCGAAGAACGGACGTAGGGTTGAAATAGAAACACGATCGTCTGTCCAAGAGTTGACCAATTTTACTTGGGATTCCGCCAACAGCGAGTAGAGCTCGCTTTGGTCAGAAGAGCTTCATGCCACGATCCCCAGGGCAACAGCGTGGCTAGACTTCAGCCCGCTCAAATGACACTCGTGTGAGATAACACTGCTCCGTGATGGGCAAGGCTTGCCTCGCCCGGTCGGGCAAGCCCGACGCCCCCACCGATGAGGCCCGACATCGAGATGTGATGATGCGGCATGCGAAAGGGGCGTTGGGTAATGGCCCCGGAACTCGGCCCGAGAAAGCCGGCAACTGAGTAGATCCGCGTCACTTCCAGCGACTCGTCGAGGGTCATCGGAGGAAGGATCCCCGGGAGAGTGCGCGCCAGCATGGTCTTGCCAGAGCCAGGCGGACCCAGCATCAAGACTTAGGGGTTCGTTACTCCCGCATGCCAGGAAGGCCAGGCCCTCCGAATACCTTGAGTTGGTGCTCCCTTCCGCGCTCAGCAAGCCCAGGCGCCTACCACCATTTCTCTTGCCGGCCAGCGGCGATGAGGCCAAGGACGCGGTTTGCGGCGCCCTACTCATTTGCCCTGGTCAGGGCGATAAGGAGCCTGCCAGGCGGGTATCGATACATCCGTCCAGTCCGGAAACAGTCCGTGAATGGGCGGATTTTGGCGATGGTTCGACCTCCAAGGTCTGTACCTCCTTCCATAGATATCGATCTCGAAGGAGGTGGGGATGGCACACATCCGCAGGTTGAAAAGGAAGAAGACGAAGGACGGCAAGCCCATCTTCGTCTTTCAGGTTCGTTAC
The DNA here is from genome assembly GCA_030859685.1 of Actinomycetota bacterium. GTDB lineage: Bacteria > Actinomycetota > CADDZG01 > CADDZG01 > WHSQ01 > JACCXF01. The sequence continues at coordinate 1,232 of JALZJQ010000130.1, forward strand.
ATCGATCTAGATCACCGAGAGCGAGCCAAGAACTCCCCCACCCGGCAGGCGTCGAGGAGACCAAAGACATCCATCACGCGTCGCGGGCGACCTATGGCGCTCCTCGCATCGAGGGAGATCATCCGCTGTCTCAAGCGTTACATCGCGAGGAAGTCTACAGGAGCCTGCGAGCGGATCTCACTGCGCTCGCCGAGACTTGACATCTATAGGAACGTCCCGGGCAACTTCAGTTTCGTCTTGCCGCCTGTGTCTGCCCTCTTCGTCATGGATTGGCTCCTTCAATAGCTCGGGGCGTCACTTGCTGGGTTCTTCGGGCGTTGGCGGCGGCGGGTTCATGCCGTCTTCGACCGAACGGAGTCGCTGCTCGGCTTCTGCTGCCTTTTGATCGTTAAGTGCAGCTGCGGGGTGGGGAAGTTGCTCATCGGGAGCTCGATCCCTGATGTCCGACAATCCAGCTTGGCGAGCGCAGTGGCCGCAGCAATACATCCTTCCGTCTCCCTCGACGCCGTGGCCGATGATCTTGCAGCCACAATGCGCACATTCGGGCGCGACTGCATGGATGGCGCACTCGAAGCTATCGAACTCGCGGGTCTGTCCGTCGGCGGTCGTTATCCGGAACGACTTGTCGTAATCGTTCCCACACATCTCGCAGCGGCCCATTCGTTCTCCTAGTCGTTGGGGGCGATGACCCAGAAGACGATCTGTTGCCAGAGGTCGGCGCTCACGACTCACCTTCCGTGGGGGCGACGGGACCCCGATCCGGCTGTATGTCTTTCGCCTCTGGTGCACCGCCTGGCTCGGGCTCGGCCGGCTGGCCTTTGGTCGGCGCACTCGGCACCGGCTTGTCGACCTCCACCGGCGTCGGCCCACGCATGATACCGCGCTCGGCCTTAACGCGCGCAACCTTGGCGCGTGCTTCTGCGACCTGAGGTGACGAGCCTTTCTCACGCTGCTCCTGAAGCACCTGCTGATACACGGCCTCGGGGTCCTCGGTGCGCTCGAGAGCGACAGGCATAGGAGCCTCATGCGGCACCTCGACATTAGGCCCGGGCTCCGCCTGAAACTGAGCAACCTGCTCCTGAGTCAGCTTCGGGGCTTCGGCTTCGGCCGGCTTCGGGGCTTCGGCTTCGGCCGGCTTCGGGGGCAGCTTTACCCTTTCGATCACTGCCATTCGAGAACCTTCTTCTTGATCGCGTAGAGGAGTGCGAGGGCGAGGATGGCGATGAAGATGATCATCTGTTTAGAAAGAGTTACTCGCCTCGTTCTTCGGCGGGGGCGAAGGGGCTCTCCATCGCGCCTCCAGAGGCGTCGGGGTGGTCGACGAACCACTGCGCCTGCCCGGTCGTGAAGCTGGTCCACTCCGAAGGGACGTTGTCGGCCGTGAAGATGGCGTCGACGGGGCACGCAGGAAGGCAAGCATCGCAATCCACGCACTCCTCGGGGTGGATGAAGAGCTGCTCCTCGCCCTCATAGATGCAGTCGACGGGACATTCGTCCACGCACGACCGGTCCTTGACGCCGATGCAGGGTTCAGCGATGACGTACGTCATGTCTCAAGCCTTCCTCCTAGACACCGTTTCTTCACCTGTTCTATGCGCCGGTAGCTCCTCGAGCACCGCGGTTTCCGGAGAGACCTCGGCAAGCCTCTCCATCTCTGCTTCCACTACCGGTCCGGGGACCAGGACATGGCGAAGTCGATCCCCAACCCGAGCCGCGTCTCACATCATGCCGAGTTGAAGCTTGGCGGCTTCGGACATCCTGCTGGGGTCCCAGGGGGGGTACAGCTCGAGCTCGACGTCGATATCCTCGATGCCCGGAACGCTCAGAAGTTTGGTTTCAACATCCGTCTTGAGGATGTCGCCCATGCCGCAACCCGGGGCGGTGAGCGTGAATTTCACCTCCGCCTTGTTCCCCCCGTCGGGCAATGGCGTGACCAGACAGACAGAGACGAGGCCGAGGTCGACCATGTTGACGGGGATCTCGGGATCGAAGCACATCCTCAACTGATCCCAGACCATTTTCTCGATGTCGACAGGACCTTCCGCCGCCGCGGGCGCTCCGCTCTGTGGCGCCGGCGGGATCTCCTCCCCGACGGCATCGGCGTCCTTGCCCGCGATGCGCAGCATGTCCCCCCTGGCCGTCGTCACGGTGCAGCTGCCGCCGAGCGCCTGCACCACCCTGACCTCGGTACCTGCGGGGAGGATGACCCCTTCGCCGCTGGGGATGCGGATCGCCTCGCAATCGCGGCTCAGGGTAGTGGGCTGATGGGTTGTCATCGGTTCGTGCTTGCCTCCGTCTCTTCGGGGTTTACTTCCTCGTCGGAGAACGTGTGCCCGCATCTACAGCTGTGCGTGGCCCTCGGATTCTCGAAACTGAGTTCCACGCCTCCGAACTTCCGGCGCACGGCGAGCCGGAGACCGTCCAGGTGTGGCAGACTCTCGCGGCTCGCCACGATCCGGATCCCCTCGCTCTCGAAGAGCTGGTCGTCCGGCTGGGCCGGCTCGGGATCGAAGCCCAGGGCGTACCGAAACTTGGTCCTGCTCCCCTCGCAGCCCTCGTTCGTGACGTCCACCCGCAACGCCGTTCCTGCGGGCAAGTCCTCGTCGGCCAAGAGACCCCGCACCACCTCGGCCGCATCGCCAGTAAGAGTGATCATGCACTTCCTCCTTCCGTCTGAAAAGAATGCCCCCGGACCATTCGCTTCCTGGCCGGACTTGGGCATCGGCCTCTACGTCTCATGACGGCCACCTTCCTCGGTCGAAACGGTCCCTCTGTTCCCTTCGAGCGCGGCGTACAGAGCGTGCCACGCGAGGGTCGCGCATTTCACCCGGGTAGGGAACTCGAACACGCCCGAGAAGACGGCGAGCTTTCCGAGCGCCTCTGGGTTGACCGGCGCGTCCGGCGCTCCGGTTACCAGGCCATGGAACCTCTGGAAGAGGACCTCGGCTTCGGCCTTCGTCTTTCCCTTCACGCTGGCGGTCATCATCGAGCCGGAGGCCTTGAAGATCGCGCAGCCCGAGCCCAGAAAGCTGATCTCCCTGATCACGTCGTCGGACAACTGCAGGTAGACGGTGACCCGGTCGCCGCAAAGCGGGTTGTAGCCCTCGGCCGTCCGGTTCGCGCCCTCGAGTTCCCGGAAGTTGCGCGGCTTTTCGTTATGGTCCAGGATGACCTGCTGATAAAGTTCGCTCAGTTCGGTCATTGGCCGAACACCCGCTTGACCTTCTCGATCGCTCTGACGAGAGCATCCACTTCCTCCCTCGTGTTGTAGAGGCCGAGCGACGCCCTCGCGGTCGCCGGCACCCCGAAGCGCTCCATGACCGGCATGGCGCAGTGGTGGCCGGCGCGGATCGCGATCCCGTCTTGGTCCAGGATCGTGCCGACATCGTGGGCGTGCACCCCGTCGAGGACGAAGGACAGGACAGCCGCCTTCTCCCGTGCGGTACCGATGATCCGCACGCCCTTGATCGCCGAGACCGCCTCCGTCGCGTAGGCGAGCAGCTCCCGTTCGTGCGCGGCGACGAGGTCCAGCCGGACCTTGCTCAGATAGTCGATCGCAGCCCCGAGCCCGATCGCGCCCGCGATGTTGGGGGTCCCGGCCTCGAACTTGTAGGGGAGGACGTTGTAGAGGGTCTTCTCGAAGGTGACCGAACTGATCATGTCCCCGCCTCCCTGGTAGGGAGGCATGGCATCGAGGAGGCTGGCCTTGCCGTAGAGGACGCCGACGCCGGTCGGGCCGTAGAGCTTGTGGCCCGAGAAGGCGTAGAAGTCGCAATCGATCTCCCTTACGTCAACCCTGAGGTGAGGCACGGCCTGGGCCCCGTCGACCATGACGGGGACGCCGCGCCGGTGCGCGATCTGGATGATCTCGCCGACGGGGTTGATCGTGCCGAGGGCGTTCGACACGTGCGTCACCGCGACGAGCTTGGTCTGGTCGCTGAAGAGCCTCTCGTACTCATCGACGAGTAGCTCCCCGTGGTCGTTCATCGGGATGACGCGGAGGTCCGCGCCGACCTGCTCGCGCAGTATCTGCCAGGGGACGATGTTGGAGTGGTGCTCCATCGCGGAGACGATGATCTCGTCGCCCTCCCCGATGAACTTCCTGCCGTAGCTCTGCGCGACGAGGTTGATGGCCTCCGTGGTGCCCCGGACGAAGACGATCTCGCGGGCATCCGCGGCCCCGAGGAAGCGCGCCACCGTGGCGCGGGCCTCCTCGTAGGCTTCCGTGGCCCGCTCGCTCAGGAAGTGGATCCCGCGGTGGATGTTCGCGTTCTCCGTCCGGTAGTACCTGTCCAACCTCTCGATGACAACCCGCGGCTTCTGGGTCGTCGCGGCGCTGTCTAGGTAGACGAGAGGCTTGCCGCGGACCTTCTCGCCAAGGATCGGGAAGTCGCGCCTCACCTCCTCGACGTCGAAGCCGCTCGACGTGTTCCGGCGGATCCCTTCCAAGATCGTGCTCGCGGCCGCGCTCATCGGGCTTCCTCCAACACCGTCTCCCGACGCAGCCATTGCTTGACGAGCCCCTTCAGGTGCCTGCGGACCGGCTCCTCTTTCATCAGCCCCAGAATCTCGCCGGCGAACGCCTCGAGCAGCAGGTCCCGCGCCGACGCCTCGGAAATCCCGCGGGAGCGCAGGTAGAAGATAGCGTCCTCGTCGACCTGGCCGATGGTCGCGCCGTGGGTGCACTTGACGTCGTCGGCGTGGATCTCGAGCTGGGGCTTGGTGTCGATCTGCGCCTCCTCGGAGAGCAGCAGGTTCCGGTTCGTCTGCTTGGCGTCGGTCTTCTGGGCGTCCTTGTGCACGACGATCCGGCCGTGGAACACCCCCCGGGACCGGCTGTCCAGAATGCCGTTGTAGAACTGCCGGCTCGTGCAGTGCGGGCCAGCGTGCTCAACCTTCATGTAGTTGTCGAGGTGCTGCTGGCCGGCTCCCATGAACAGGCCGTTGATCAGGCAGTCGCTCCCCTCGCCCGCGAGCACCGGGTGGACGTTGTTCCGCACCAGCGCGCCGCCTAGCAGGAGCGAGTGGGAGGCGACGGCGCTCGCGCGGCCCTGCTCGACCCGGAGGGTCGAGACGTGGAACGCCTGCTCGCTCTCCCGCTCGATCCGGTAGTGGCCGAGCACGCTGTTCTCGCCGACCACCGCCTCCGTGACCACGTTCGAGAAGTGGACCTCGCCGTCGAGCGAGACGTAGTCCTCCACGACGGTCGCCTGAGTCTCGTCGCCCGCCACGATGAGGTTGCGCGGGTGCGTGACGGCCGAGCCGGTGCCCGGGGCCGAGATGTGGAGCAGGTAGATCGGCTCCTCGAGCACCGTCCGCGCCGGGATGCGCACGAGCGCCCCGTCCTCGATGAAGGCCGTGTTGAGGGCGCTGAATGCGTCGTTCCGATAGTCGGCGTACCGGGCGAGGTGCTCTTCGAGGGAGCCCGGGTCGGTGGCGAGCTCGTGCGCGAGGCTTCCGACCTTCACGCCCGCCGGCAGCGGCCCCAGCTGGGAGAGCCCCGGCTCGTAGCGGCCGTTGACGAAGACGAGCCGGATCGAAGCGAAGCCCGGGAGCCTCAGCCGGTCGAGTTCGCGGGAGGTGAGCTCGACGCCCCCCCCGACCCGGGCGAGCCCGAAGGGGGTCTCGGCGATCGGAGCCACGTTGGTGAACCGCCAGTCTTCGTCATGGGTGGTCGGGAACCCCAGCTCGGAGAAGCGGGCCATGGCCGACCGGCGGATCGAGCGCAGCCACCCGAGATCGCTCCCGGCCGCGCCCTCCTCGAAACGGGCGAAGGTTTCCAGGTAGCTCTCCGGGGCTTGTGCCACGACGCTCACGGTCTCGACCTCCGCCCCTTATGCCGGCGCGGGGACGGCGGGCTCGGGCTCGGTCTCGACCCACCCGTAGCCCTTTTCCTCGAGCTCTAGGGCCAGCTCCCGGCCGCCCGAGGCGACGATCCGGCCGGCCACCAAGACGTGCACCTTGTCCGGGACGATGTAGCTCAGCAGCCGCTGGTAGTGGGTGACGACGATGATGGCCCGCTCGGGGTCCCGGAGCGCGTTGACCCCGCCCGCGACGATCTTGAGGGCGTCGATGTCGAGGCCTGAGTCGGTCTCGTCCAGGATGGCGAGCCTGGGCTCCAGGACCGCGAGCTGGAGGATCTCGCTGCGCTTCTTCTCCCCGCCGGAGAAGCCCTCGTTGATCGCGCGGCTGAGGAGCGCCTCGTCCACCTCGAGAAGTTTCAGTTTCTCCCTGATCAGCGGGAGGAAGTCCATGGCATCGAGTTCGTCGAGGCCGCGGTGCTTGCGGATGGCGTTGAGGGCCGCCCGAAGGAAGTAGGCGGTGCCGACGCCCGGGATCTCCACCGGGTACTGGAAGGCGAGGAAGACCCCCTCCCGGGCGCGCTGCTCGGGATTCAGCTCCAGCAGGTTCCGGCCCTCGTAGAGGACCTCCCCGGCGGTGACCTCGTAGGTCTCCTGGCCGGCTAGGACCTGCGCCAGGGTGCTCTTGCCCGATCCGTTCGGACCCATGATGGCGCAGACCTCGCCGGCGGCGACCTCGAGGTCCACGCCCTTGAGGATCTCCCGGCCGCCGACCTTCACCTGCAGGTTCCTGACCGAGAGCATCTAGCCCACACTCCCCTCGAGGCTGACCGTCAGCAGCCTCTGCGCCTCGACCGCGAACTCCATCGGCAGCTCGCGGAAGACGCGCTTGGCGAAGCCGTTGACGATCATCGAGACCGCGTCTTCGGCCGAGAGCCCCCGCTGGCGGAGGTAGAAGATCTGGTCCTCGCCGACCTTGGACGTGGTCGCCTCGTGCTCCATCCGGGCCGTGGGGTTCTTGACCTCGATGTAGGGGAAGGTGTGGGCGCCGCACCTGTCGCCGATGAGCAGCGAGTCGCACTGAGAGTAGTTCCGCGCGCCGGTGGCACCCTTCATGATCTTCACCAGGCCGCGGTAGGTGTTCTGCCCGTGGCCCGCGGAGATGCCCTTGGAGACGATGGTGCTCCGGGTGTTCCGGCCGAGGTGGATCATCTTGGTGCCGGTGTCGGCCTGCTGATAGTTGTTGGTCAGCGCCACGGAGTAGAACTCCCCGACGGAGTTGTCCCCCTGCAGGATGACCCCGGGGTACTTCCAGGTGATCGCCGCGCCGGTCTCCACCTGGGTCCACGAGATCTTGGAGTTCACGCCACGGGCCTTCCCGCGCTTGGTCACGAAGTTGTAGATGCCGCCCCTGCCCTCCTCGTCGCCCGGGTACCAGTTCTGGATAGTCGAATACTTGATCTCGGCGTCGTCGAGGGCGACCAGTTCCACCACCGCGGCGTGGAGCTGGTTCGTGCTCCGCTTGGGGGCGGTGCACCCTTCCAGGTAGCTCACGGAGCTGCCTTCGTCGGCGATGATCAGCGTGCGTTCGAACTGGCCGGTGTCCTCGGCGTTGATGCGGAAGTAGGTGGAGAGCTCCATCGGGCAGCGCACGCCCTTCGGGACGTAGACGAAGGACCCGTCGGTGAAGACGGCCGAGTTCAGCGTCGCAAAGAAGTTGTCGGTCTTGGGCACCACCGACCCCAGGTACTTGCGGACCAGGTCGGGGTGCTCCTGCACGGCGTCGGAGAAGGAGCAGAAGATGATCCCCAGCTCGGCGAGCTTCTCCTTGAACGTGGTCGCCACGGAGACGCTGTCGAAGACCGCATCGACGGCGACGCCGGCGAGGCGGTTCCGTTCCCCAATCGGGATGCCCAGCTTCTCGAACGTGGCGAGCAGCTCCGGGTCGATCTCAGCGGGGCCGTTCGTCTGGTCCTTCGGCTTCGGCGCCGAGTAGTAGATGATGTCCTGGTAGTCGATCGGGCCGTAGTGGATGTTGGCCCACTTCGGCTCCTTGTTGAGCTGCTCCAGGCTCGCCCAGTGCCGGTAGGACTTGAGCCGCCACTCCAGCATCCACCCGGGCTCGTTCTTCTTGGAGGAGATGAGGCGGATCGTGTCCTCGTTGAGCCCGCGCGGCGCAGAGTCCGATTCGATCTCGGTGACGAACCCATACTTGTACTCCCGGTTCGCGAGCTCCTCGAGCATGTCGGTGGTAGTCACCGTGGTGTCCTCCTTCCGCGGTCACCGCCCATGTTAGCGCGGTGTGTGAGTTTAGCAAAGGTTTTCTTTCTCAATCCGCCGCGGCCCACCCGCACGTGCTTCACCGCGACTTCTACCCTGTACGGGGGTAGAACGGCGCATTCCCCGCCACGTGGTCCGTCGTGTCGACGATGTCCACGATCTCCGGCGCGACCCTGCGCACCATGACCTCGAATCCCTGGCGCAGGGTCACTTGAGATGCCGCGCATCCCTGGCACCCGCCGCTCATGGCGATGAAAAGGGTCCCGTCCCGGACGTCGACGATCGAGATCCGTCCACCGTGGGCAGCGATGGAACGGTTGACTTCCCGGTCCAGGAGTTCCTGAAGGACCGCCCGGATCTCGGCGTCAGTCCGCTCTCGCGTGCTTGCGTTGCGAGAAGCCTCGAGGATGGCCGGTAC
>JALZJQ010000131.1 GCA_030859685.1 Actinomycetota bacterium
GTACCGGCCATCCTCGAGGCTTCTCGCAACGCAAGCACGCGAGAGCGGACTGACGCCGAGATCCGGGCGGTCCTTCAGGAACTCCTGGACCGGGAAGTCAACCGTTCCATCGCTGCCCACGGTGGACAGATCTCGATTGTCGACGTCCGGGACAGGAGCCTATTCATCGCCATGAGCGGCGGATGCCAGGGATGCGCGGCATCTCAAGTGACCCTGCGCCAGGGGTTCGAGGTTATGGTGTGCAGGGTCGCTCCGGAGATCGTGGACCTCGTCGACACGACGGACCACGTGGCGGGGAATACGCCGTTCTACACCCGTACAGGGTAGGGCGGGAGCGTCGGTTGGCAACCTCAAGTCCGCGGGCGTCCAAACGAGCCGCCCGGGACGCAGCAAGCAAAAGGGTACCGGCTCACCCTCGTGATGCCGGAGAACCTGAGCCGCGACAGGGTCCAGCTCCTCCAGGCATTCTTCCCCCAAGGAAGCACAACCCGGACGCGCAGATCGTGACGGCCGAGCCCGGCGAGCTCGCCCACAGCCCGTGCCACCTCGACGAGGGCTTTATTCCCGAGATCCTCGACGAGGCGGGTGCGCGACCGCCGGATCAAGGTCTCCGGGCGGGAGGCCCTTCGGGCCACCCGGGAGCTGCTCGAGCGGGAGGGGATCTTCGCCGGCATCTCCTCGCCCGTGCGCTGATCGACCCGTTCGGCGCCAGATGAGAGGCGAAACGGGCTGGGTGGGAGGCAGGCCCCGCATCCTGATCGTCGGGGGCGGCTACGTGGGTCTGTACGCCGCGCTGGGCCTCGCGAAGGGCCTCGGGCCCGAGGTCGAGGTCACCCTAGTCAACCCCGAGAGCTTCATGGTCTACCCCCCGTTCCTTCCCGAGGCCGCGTCGGGCAACCTCGAGCCGCGCCACGTCGTGGTCCCCCTGCGGACGGTGCTCCCCCGGGTCCGCGTGATCACGGCCGAGGTGACCGCGCTCGACCACGGGCGGCGGGTGGCGCGAGTCAGGCCTTCGGCCGGCGGGTCCTATGACGTGGCCTACGACGTGGTGGTCGTAGCACCCGGGGCCGTGTCGCGCGCCCTCCCCGTGCCGGGGCTTGCCGAGCAAGGCATCGGCTTCAAGTCCGTGGCCGAGGCGATTTACCTCCGCAACCAGGTCCTGTCCCGGATGGACGCCGCCGAGTCGACCACGGACGAGCGGACCCGCCTGCGCGCGCTCACCTTCCTCTTCGTCGGGGGCGGCTACGCCGGGGTCGAGGCCCTGGCCGAGCTGGAGGACCTCGCCCGGTACGCCTGCCGGCACTACCGGACCGTTCGCCGGGAGGACATGCGCTGGGTGCTGGTCGAGGCGGCCACCGGGCTCCTCCCCGAGATCGGGCGGGGGCTCGGGGCGTACGCCCTGGAGCGGTTGCGGCGCCGCGGGATCGAAGTTCACCTGAACACGCGGCTCGAATCCGCCGTCGGGGGGCGGATGGTCCTTTCCGACGGCGAGTCGTTCGAGGCCGGCACGCTCGTCTGGACGACCGGCGTCCGAGCCCACCCCCTGGTGGCCGGGCTGGGGTTCCCCGTCGACGAGCGGGGGAGGCTGATCGCGGACGAGTACCTGCGAGTGAGCGCAGTCGAGGGGGCCTGGACCGCGGGCGACTGCGCCGCGGTGCCCGACCTCACCACCGGCGGGACGTGCCCCCCTACCGCCCAGCACGCCCTTCGGCAGGGCCGCCACCTCGCGAAGAACCTCGTCGCCACACTTCGCGGCCGCGACCCCGCCCCGTTCCGGTACCGGAACCTCGGGCTGTTGGTTTCCCTCGGACGCTACAAGGGGGTCGCCTCGGTCCTCGGGATCAGGGTCCGCGGCTTCCCCGCCTGGTTCCTGCATCGGACGTACCACGTCATGCGCATCCCGACCCTCAACCGCAAGGCTCGCGTAATCGCCGACTGGACGCTGGCGCTCTTCTTCCGGCGGGACGTGGTTCAGCTCGGCTCGCTCCAGCATCCGCGCGAGCCGTTCGCGCACGCGCTAGGACACGAGGAGCGGAGCTGAGCGATCGAGGCTAGCCCAAACCAGAGGATATCGAATTGGAGGGAAAATGATTATCCTGCGAGGATATTCCATAACCGGACAGAAGATTTTCGAGGAGCAGTTCGCCTCGGGCGACCAGGAAAGCGACACCATAAGCGCAGAGGTCAAGTGCATGGGGTTGCGTAAGCTGTTGCCAGAGGGAAAAGTCACCGTCGTCAATCTCCACGATGGGAGCCTGATGGAGTACCGCGGGCTGCCGATAGAGGAAGAAAACGGCGACGAGAAGGTATCAACGCCTGAATAAACTCTGTACGCGCACCGCATTGGGGCTCATCGGCCGCTTGTTCGAGCACTGGATTCCTGGGATGCGACGCACGACCCTAGGAGACTGCTGATTTTCTGGTGTGGGGTGCATTTATTGAGTTCCGGGCCCTGACCAGGGCATTCGTGAAGGGGTGGGCACAGCTTCGAAAGGCTGACTCCGACGAGGCTGTTTGGCCCCGGGAGCTGCGTCGGCCAAAGGCTTGACCTCCGGTTGAGGGTTGGCAGGCAGTCATGAAATCAAGACAGTGCTGCCGGCGACCGCCTTCCCAGACGAAGCGAACCTCGCTCGCTGCCTCGGACTCGGCATCTGAAGGTCCAGGTCAGGGGCGGGAACCGAATAAATGCATCCCACACGTGGGCTACAACTGGACGCCGCGCAGCAAGTGAAGGCCGGCGCGTGGCATATCACCTTCGGCGACCCCGACTTCTTAAACGCACCGCGCCATGCCGTCGAGGTTACGAAGTCCCTGCACGAGCGCTGGCCGGCGCTCACCTACGACGTCACGATAAAGATCGAGCACCTACT
>JALZJQ010000160.1 GCA_030859685.1 Actinomycetota bacterium
CGAAAGATCATGAGGCATTCCTGCGGACAGTGCCGCTATTTGCCACCTGCGATGCGCCGGAGTTGCGCGCTATCGCAGGAGCAGGTAGAGAGGTTTCTCATTCCGCCGGCCAGGTGATCTGCAAGAAAGGTGACACCGGCGTCGGCATGCACGTCATCACGGACGGTGAAGTCGAGGTGCAGATCGACGACCAAGCCTCCTCCAGGCTCGGCTCCGGCTCCTTCTTCGGCGAGATCGCCCTCTTGGATGGGGGTCCGCGTTCTGCCACCATCGTCGCTCACACGGATGTGAACACGTTCTCGATCCCATCCTGGAACTTCCGAACGCTTCTCGAGTCGCAGCAGCATCTGACTCTCAAACTACTGGAAGAAGTGTGCAAACGGCTCCGTCAGAACGAGAGCTCACCCACGCACTGAGGCGACCCATCGTTGCGATCAAGTTCTACCGAGCTACTTCAGGCACCCCAGGCCGTCTTGAACAGCTTGCCGGGACCGCAGTTGAAGAAGCCCGGCGCCCTAGGCAGCTCGACCCCCAGAACCCCGGACACGGTCGACGGCTGATTGCCGAGCATCGGACTCTTATCGCGACACCTCAAGGGGCAACAGAGCGAGTCATTGGCCAGCAGTGAGCGAACGGAGCTAACCTCGCCGCTTCCGGCATGGGCGCTATAAAAGCACAGTGAGCGAACGGAACAGGCGTCAAATCATGATGGTGGCGGTTACCTGCGCCCTGATCGGTTTCGCTGGGGGGGTGGTGGTCGAAAGGACCTGGTTCGACTCCGAACCGAGCGACGAGGCGGCCGATACGGGTGGAGCCGACGAGTTCCTGGAGCGGGCTCTCGAAGGGAATCGCAAAGAGGTCGCCGGAGAGACACGCCAGGTAACCCTCGCCCGCCGGAAGATAAAGAACATCGTCTTCATGATCAAGGAGAACCGCACCTTCGACACCTTGTTCGGCCGCTTCCCCGGTGCCGAGGGCACAACGACCGGTGAGACCTGCGACGGCAGGACGATCCCCCTCCCGCGCGCGAGCGACACGGTCCCCGGCCCCGTGCATTCCTTCGACGAGGCCCTGCGTGCGATGAACGGTGGTCGAATGAACTGCTTCGACGAGCTCCACGCGGGCAAGGACCTCGAAGCCTACGTTCAGTACCGCGAGGAGGACATCCCGAACTACTGGGCGTACGCGCGCCACTACGCGCTCGCCGATCGTTTCTTCAGCTCGATCTACGGGCCAACCGGACCCGAGCACCTCTGGACGATCTCGGGGCAATCCGATCGGTTCGTGGACCATGAGCGCATTGGTCAGGAAGGGACCGGAGAACCACGCGAATATTGCGATGACCCAGAGGAACGCGCGTTCTCGTTCCGGAAGTTGACGGCACGCGAGGAGGCCGAGGCGTACGAGATCGAGGAGCAGCGGGAGCTGATCGGCGAGCTCATCAAACGCTTCTGGATCGAGCGGTGGCCCTGCATCGACATCCCGATCCTCCCCGACCTGCTCGAAGCCCGCGACATCCCGTGGCGTTACTACCGTGGCGACAACCCGTGGGCAGATCCGCTGCGGCAGATCCGTCACGTTCGCAACGGGCCGATGTGGCAACACCGCGTCGATGAGAGCGAGTTCGTGCCCGATGTGCAGGCGGGGGAACTCCCCGCGGTCTCGTGGTTGATCCCGCCCGTAACGGTCTCCGATCATCCGCCAGCGAGCATGTGCGAAGGGGAGAACTGGGTGATCCGAGCGATGAACGCTCTCCAGTCGAGCGACGAGTGGGAGTCGACCGTTGTGGTTCTCGTGTGGGATGACTTCGGGGGTTTCTACGATCACGTCCCGCCGCCGCACGTGGACCTGTATGGCCTGGGGCCGCGCGTCCCGGCCATCGTCATGTCGCCCTGGGTCAAGCCGGGCTACATCGAGTCCCGCACGCTGGAGTTCTCGTCGGTGCTGAAGATGATCGAGCGCGTCTTCGATCTGCCGGCGCTCGCCGAGCGGGACCGCAAAGCGAACGACATGCTCGAGTTCTTCGACTTCAGTCAGAGGCCGGTGGAACCGCTCATGCTCGAAGAACGCGCGTGTTAACGACGGGTCGAAGGGCGCACTCGGCGTGGCGAAGGTCGCAGATGTGGTGGTGCGGTACGTAACCGTCGGAGACGAGGTCGCCGCCAAGGAGAGCGACTTGCACGAACCGCCGACAAGCGAGGAGTACGCAGGGATGATGGGGCGGTGGATCCGTGCTCTGCCTCTGGAAACCGAGGTGGAGTGGACTTCGGGGAATATTGATCCCGATGCTTCCCCTATCGGACTGCAAGCCTTCGCTCGATCGCTAGAGGACGACGAAAGTGATTGAAGCGCTAGACGAGCCGACGGTCCCAGGGATCATCGTCTTCGACATGGAGCAAACGATAACCGATGGGAACGATCCACCCGAGGTTCACGTCAGGCCCGGGATACCCGAGCTGATCGACGCCTTCAGGAACCTGGGCTTCGACGTTCATGTCTGGACGCGGGCCCGTCTTGCGCACGCGATCGACGTGCTCGACTCAGTGGGCCTCCGGCCTCGAGTGGACGGGATCCATGAGAAGCCAAGATGGGAGGAGTCCGAACGGATATCGGGCGAAGACGCTCGACGGATCTTGGGTGGCGTACCAGTCCTACAGATCGATGATTGGCCGGAGGAGCGCATCGACGGCGTGCCCTTCTTACTGCTGGAGCCTTGGGCCGCCGAGGGAGAAGTCGTTCGTTGGACCGGTTCGGAACACGAATGAACAAGAAGAGTGCCGGAACAGCGGTACCTTGAAGGTGTCAGATGAGCTTGCGGAGCCTCACGTTCGGGAGGCTCAGAACGTTCCTTCAGGGACAGTAGCCGCCGACGCATCGGACAATTCAAACTTCGGCTATGGAGAGGCTGTGCAGCAGGGCAAACCGTACCGGCTCGTGCCACTAGGGGCCGAGATACAAGGGATGAGGAGAGACAATGACTGAAGTCACCCCGTTCTTGGCCCAGGCGGCCATCATGACCGAATTGGAGGATTGGGGTTCGCTCGAAGAAGCTACCGGACCAGAGATGCAGACCTCTGGGTACACCTTGTGGGAAGAAGGTGACGCTTCCTCAG
>JALZJQ010000173.1 GCA_030859685.1 Actinomycetota bacterium
GGATGGTTATGACCGTCAACTTTCGGCTTCAAGGACAGGACTTCACGGCCATCAATGGTGGGCCGGAGTTCAGATTCAATGAGGCGATCTCTTTCCTGGTGCCCTGTGAGTCGCAGGAAGAAGTAGATGAGCTATGGGACACGCTGTCCGAGGGCGGAGAGGAAGGGCCGTGCGGGTGGCTCAAGGACAAGTTCGGCCTGTCGTGGCAGGTCACGCCCGCCGTCTTGGACAAGCTGCTGCAGGACGAGGACTCCGAGAAAGCGGATCGAGCCATGAAGGCGATGCTCCAGATGAAGAAGCTCGACATCGCGAAGCTGCAGGAGGCGCACGACGGCTGAACCGTCAGAGCGGCTGAGTTCGTCTGGGCCTTCAGCCTGCGCGCAGGGCAGCGGCGGCGCGCACCAGGGCCGCGTTGTCGGGAGCCAGCTGACCATCGGGCATGAAGATGGTGTCTTCGAGACCGGTCCGGATGCCATGTCCCCGAGCAACCGCGCGTTCGTTGACGTCCCAGCTTGCGATCCCGTCCCCATGGTGCACCTGTTCCAGGGTGACGCCGGCGTCTACGAGGACTTGTTCCATCGCGGCCGCCTGCGCGACGGCCTCATCTGGATCTTCGTCCATCGGCTCGATCATCACGCGTGCGCAGGCATCCGTGATAGCCGTGCGCACGAACCTCTCCGCATCCGCCTGGTCGAGTAACCCGGCTTCGATACCCACTCCTCGCTCCATGAGGTGCTCGCACAGTTCGATGATCCGGGCCTCGCTCTGGTTGGCCGTCACGAGGTCGGGTAGTTCGGTCCAGCCGGCGATCAGCTCGAGGCGCCGCGCCGGATCGGATTCGATCGCCTCCGATGTGCTCAAAGAGACCGGGATGCCGGGGCAGACCTCGCGAACGGCCCGGATCGCTGCTGCACATGGCTCGGCATGGAACGTCTCGAACCCCGACTCGTCGTAAGCATGCAGGTGGAGAATCTCGGCGCCGGCATCCACTGCCGCGCTCGCCTCTTCGGCGAGCTCCCCAGGAGTCCTCGGGAGGGCCGGATGCTCTGTCGCCTTTCGCGAACCGTTGAGTGCTACCTGCAGTGGTGGCGACATGCCGCTACCTTATCCAGACGGTTACGGAACCCGCCTCGCGAAACGACGAGAACGCCCATGAATCTCGTCCCCGGCAGGCGTCATAGTGGTTGATGAGTCGTGACGGGCGGGTCACACTGGCATCTGGCTAGAGGAGCTGGACAGAGAGGGAGCAACCCAAGCATGACTGAGCTGACCACAACGGGGAACGCGGGCCCCGGCACGGCAACCCTTGGATCGGGGGAGCTCGAACACCGCCTGGAACAGCATCGAGCCGAGCTAACCGCGTATTCCTACCGGATGCTGGGGTCCGCTTTCGAGGCGGAGGACGCCGTGCAGGAAACGATGCTCCGGGCGTGGAGGAGTTTCGATCGGTTCGAGGGTCGGGCTGCTCTACGAACCTGGCTCTATCGCATCGCTACCAACGTTTGTCTTGACATGCTGAGCGGCAAGGAGCGTCGCGCTCGTCCCATGGATCTCGGGCCCGCGAGCTCGGCCGATTCGGCCTTGCCCGACGCATTGCCAGAAGCCACCTGGCTCGAGCCGATCCCCGATAGCCGCGTTCTTCCTGCGGGTGGGGACCCCGCCGAGCTCGCCGAGGTGCGCGAATCGATACGGCTTGCTTTCGTCGCCGCCCTCCAGTACCTGCCCGCCCGGCAGCGCGTGGTGCTCGTCTTGCGAGAGGTGCTCCGCTGGAAGGCGACCGAGGTTGCGGAGCTGCTCGACACCACGGTTGCGTCCGTCAACAGCGCGTTGCAACGAGCCCGTGCATCACTCAGCGAGAGCGGAGTCTCTGAGGACAGTCCGGCACAGCCGATGGACGAAGAACAACAGGCGCTTCTGGCGCGCTACGTCGACGCTTTCGAGCGATACGACCTTGATTCACTCACCGCGCTGCTTCACGAGGACGCCGAGTGGTCGATGCCGCCTTACGAACTGTGGTTACGCGGCCATGTCGACATCCGCAAGTGGTGTCTCGGGACCGGTATCGGCTGCAACGGTTCGCGCCTGATCCCCACAGTGGCGAACGGTGCCCCTGCGTTCGGACAGTACCGGCCGGCGTCCGACGGCGGCCACGAGGCGTGGGCGCTCCAGGTCCTTGACGTTTCAGCCGGCCAGATCACCGGGATCTGCTTCTTCCTCGACACGGCGAGTTTCTTCCCGCTCTTCGGCTTGCCCCAAAGACTCGATGCGGGCGCCGTCATCCAGGGGGACCACGTCGCTTAACCCCGTCAACCCCAGTAACTTCTGCAACTCGCCGGACGCGTGACGGAGCCGTACCTGAAGTCCGGATCTGATGGCGGCGAGTTGCAGGCGGGCCAAAGCATCCACGGTGGTCGCGTTGGGCTCGACGAGGGTGCCCACATCGCACACGATCAGATCGGCGTCGCTGCCCTCCAGGAGGTTGCCGGCGCGCTGGGAGAGTCCCGGGAGGTCGCCACGGGAGATTGAACCGCTGATGATCAAGACGATCGTGCGCGGTTCGTGCGGCTGCCGGAGGGCGTGCAAGGATGTCGGCAACCCCTCAGGAGCGGCCAATCGGGGACCTCCTTTCGCTGCCTCTTCACCTACAGACCCGGGGCGCCGGCGAAACTCATCGCCACAAGGCCCGGCTGGGGTGGGTTTGTGGACACGGAAGAGATGATCATCAGAAATATGAGGGCCTACCGATGAGTTGTGCTTTCGGGCTCGGTCTAACGATCCGTGAACCAACGGCCACGGCTGTACGAGAGAGATGAGCACCCAGCCCTGAGATGGGTGATAGGTCGTAAATGAGGTCGATTCAGGACAAAGGAGAGGTGACTAGTGACCTACATGATTAGAACGTCAGGTCTGGTCAAGCGATACGGAGATGTCGTCGCGCTCGACCGCCTCGATCTCGAGGTTCCGAAAGGGAGCGTTCTCGGACTCCTGGGCCCCAACGGGGCCGGAAAGACGACAGCGGTCCGGATCCTCACGACCCTGCTCGTGCCCGACGAGGGTTCGGCCGAGGTAGCCGGTATCGATGTCCGGGCCCAGCCTGACAAGGTTCGAGAGCGCATCGGGCTCTCCGGCCAGAGCGCGGCGGTAGACGAGTATCTGACCGGTTACGAGAACCTCGAAATGGTGGGCCGTCTCTACCGCGCCGGCAAGAAGAAGTCCCAGGCGCGCGCCAGCGAGCTCCTGGAACGCTTCGATCTGGTCGAAGCAGGCGATCGGCCGGCCAAGACGTATTCGGGAGGTATGCGACGTCGCCTCGACCTGGCCGCTGCGCTCGTTGCAGAGCCCGACGTCTTGTTCCTGGACGAGCCGACGACCGGGCTAGATCCTAGGAGCCGCTCCCAGATGTGGGAAACGATCCAGGAGCTCGTGCGCTCCGGATCGACCGTTCTCCTGACAACTCAGTACATGGAAGAAGCCGAGCGCTTGGCCGACGACATCGTGGTCATAGACAGGGGGCAGATGATCGCCCACGGAACCTCTGACGAGCTGAAGGTCGAGATCGGCGGCGAACGGATCGAACTGATCCTCGCGAACTCCGACGACATACCGGCGGGTCAGTTGATCCTCGGGGAACTATCGGGCGGAGAGGTCCAGGTACACGAACACACACGAAGCCTCACGGCCGGCGTCACGGGCGGAGCTGAGGCGCTCCGGCAGGTCCTCCAGCGGCTGGCCGAACAGGACGTGGCCGTCGCGGACATCGGACTCCGTCGCCCGACCCTTGACGACGTGTTCTTGACACTTACGGGCCACGCGGCCGAGGAGGTCGCGGAGTCTGACGATGACGACCGTGACGGGTCGGAATCCGGACGAGGCGAAGTTAGAGAGAAGGAGGCAGTCCGATGACAAGCTTGGCTCTGGCGTTGGGTGATGGCGCCGTCGTTGCGAAGCGAAACCTGATCAAGATCAGGCGCGTGCCCGAGCTACTGATCTGGACCACCATGTCGCCGATCATGTTCGTCCTGCTCTTCGGTTACGTCTTCGGCAGCTCGATCGATATCGCCGGCGGGAACTACCGCGAGTTTTTCATCGCGGGCGTCTTCGCTCAGACCGTGATCTTCGGTGCCAGCGGCACGGGTGTCGGTATGGCCGAAGACATGACCAAGGGGATCATCGATCGGTTCAGGTCGCTACCGATGGCTCGCTCGGCGGTTCTGGTGGGACGTACCGGAAGCGACATCCTTTACAACACGATCTCGATCGTCGTCATGTCCCTCACGGGTTTGCTCGTCGGGTGGCGCATCAGGACATCTGCGCTCGAGGCGATCGGAGGATTCCTCTTGTTGCTGCTGTTCGCGTACGCGATCTCCTGGATAATGGCGTACGTGGGCCTGAAGGTGGCCAGCGTGGAGGTCGTTCAGAATGCGTCGTTCATGTTCATCTTCCCGATGACCTTCATCGCGAACACGTTCGTGGACAGTGCTCAGTTGCCGGGCCCTCTGCAAACCTTTGCGGAATGGAATCCGGTTTCATCCGTGGCCCAGGCGGCGCGGGAGGCCTTCGGGAACACGATCGGCTTCCAACCGGATACGTGGTCATTGCAGAATCCCATCCTGTACTCGCTTATCTGGATCGGGATCATCCTGGCGATCTTCATCCCGCTGTCTATCCGGCAGTACAACAAGGCCACCACGAAGTAGGCGGACCATCGTCGCTGCAAGGCGCGTCCTGCCGGGCTAGTTCTCCCGGCGCGAGGTTAGCCACGCTCCGGTAAGGACGAGAGCGGTGCCGAGGATCGCCGACATGGCGATCACCTCGTCGCGCAAGGTCACTCCGAGCAGCATCGCGACGACCGGAACGAAGTAGATGGCCACCGACCCGCGCGGACCCCCCACTCGGCCCACGAGCGTCGCCATCAGATAGAAGGCCATGCCGGTGCCGAGCACACCCAGGGGGACCATCGCGGCTGCCGCGCCCCAGGACCAGCTCGACCCTGGCAGATGCGCGAGCCCCACTGGAAGGACGATGACCAGCGCGGCAAGCTGTGCGCGCAGAAGCAGGGGCAGAGCTCCGTAGCGTTGCTGAAGCGGCACCGCGACGTTTGTCGACAGGCCGTAGAGAGTGACCGCAAGGAGCACCAGGAGGGTGCCCTGCAGCGTGGCGCTCGATCCCTGCACCTGCTCCCAGAAGATCGCAACGACGCCCGTGAAGCCCACGATCAGGCCGACGATCTGAGCTCGTCCGGGGAGGCCACGGAGAAGCAGCGTCGCCCACGCCGCGGCGGTCAGGGGTACCGCCCCATTGAGCATGCCGGCGACAGAGGAGTCGATCCATTGCTGGGCGATGGGAAAGAGCGACAGCGGTATGCCCATCCAGATGGCGCCGAGAAAGGCGATACGGCCCAGGTCCGCTCGGTCGACCGATCGTCGAGCGGCCGGGACGAAGCCGAGTGCAGCAGCGCCGAGCAGGACGCGGACGGCCGTGATCACTCCCGGCCTGAACGATTCCAGGGCTGCGTCGATCAATACGAACGAAGAGCCCCAGATGATGGCGATGGCTGCGAGCAGACCCCATTCGGAGGGGCCGAATGCCTCGAGCCGCGTCCCGGCCCCGCTCTCGAGGAAGCGACTACGATGCGCCTGGGATGGGGTGACTATCTCGCTCGTCATAGTTCGCGTAGTGAAACCCGCGTGGCCACGATTCTGTGAGTTCGGAGCATAGAAGTCTCAACCCGGCCGCGACTCGAGATGTTCCTGCCGGGGAACGAGCGTCGAAGTGAAGGCCATCCGTCGGACCGACGACCATGTAGCGGACCAGGGTTACATTTCACTTCCATGAAAGAGAGCGAGCAGCAACCGAAGAGCTCCCCGGAGACCAGGG
>JALZJQ010000179.1 GCA_030859685.1 Actinomycetota bacterium
GAGCTGCCTGCACTGAACCCGGAGGTCGTCGAGGACGAAGTGATCTGGGACTGCACGACCTGCGGCGCCTGCGTCCAGGCGTGCCCGGTGAACATCGAGCACATCGACACGATCGTGGACATGCGACGGAACCTCGTCATGGGGGAGTCACGATTCCCCCGGGAGATGCAGAGCGCCCTGCAGAGCCTCGAGACGACGGGGAACCCGTGGGGTCAGCCTCCCCAGGCCCGGCTCGAATGGATGAAGGGCTCGTCGCGTCAAGAGGCACTCGAGATCCCGCACATCTCCGAAGCGCCGGATGCCGAGGTGCTCTTCTGGGTCGGTTGCGCCGGCGCGTTCGACGACCGCAACAAGAAGGTCGTGTACGACTTCGCTCGTCTCATGCAGATCGCCGGCGTGAAGTTCGCTGTGCTCGGGCCCGATGAGTCCTGCACCGGTGACCCGGCGAGACGCATGGGAGCCGAGTACATCTACCAGATGCTCGCCGAGCAGAACATCGAGGCTCTGAATGAACACAAGCCGAAAAAGATCGTCACTATCTGCCCCCACTGCTTCAACACGATCTTCAACGAGTACCCGCAGTTCGGCGGGGTCTTCGACGTCGTGCACCACACCGAGTACCTGGCCGAGCTCGTGAAGGAAGGTCGGTTGAAGCCGACCGCTCCGATGGAGAAGACCGTCACCTACCACGACCCCTGCTACAACGCGCGGCACAACGACGTGTGGAAGGGGGCCCGCGAGGTGATCGAAGCGATCCCCGGAACGGAGTACGAGGAGCTCCACAGACACAAGCACTCGACCTTCTGTTGTGGCGCAGGCGGGGGCCGCATGTGGATGGAAGAACGGATGGGCAAGAAAGTCAACATGGAGCGGACCGACGAGGCTCTCGCTTCGGCCTCCGACACTCTGGCCGTGGGTTGCCCGTTCTGCAACATCATGCTCTCCGACGGAGTCACCGAGCGGCACGCCGCTTCCGAGATGGCAGTGCGCGACATCGCGCAGATCCTGCTGGAGTCGATCGAGTTCCATCCCGAATCCTCGGCGGGGGACAACGGCAACGGCGAGGAGTACCCCGCAACGAAGGAGACCGAAGAGATGTCCGGAACCGCTGCGGGGCCCACCGATCCACAGACCACGGACTGACGTGGCCCCACCCACTCTCGAGCGCTACATGGACCTGCTGCAGTCCGACGGCACGGCCCTGCTCGAGGCGGCGCGCTCCGACCTCGACCGGCAGGTACCCGCCTGTCCGGACTGGACCGAGCGTGAGCTTCTCGTCCATACCGGCGGCGTCCACCGCTTCTGGGGCGACATCGCCGCGCGCCGGTTGGCGGATCCATCGGAGGCGCGGCCGGAACGGGCCCCCGACGACGACCCCGGCATCGCGGCCTGGTACCAGGACGGGCTAGAGAAGCTCGTCGATACGCTCTCGGGGGCGGCTCCCGACGAGCCGGTGTGGAGCTGGTCCGCGCGCAAGGAGATCGGCTTCATCCAGAGGCGGATGCCGCAGGAGACCGCTGTGCACCGGTGGGACGCCCAGGACGCCGTGGGGGAAGCAGCTCCGATCGATGGCCAGCTGGCAGTCGACGGCGTGGACGAGTGGCTCGATGTATTCGGAGGATCGCAAGACCGGACTCCGAACGGGTCGGGCGAGACGATCCACCTGCACCGCACCGACGGCGAGGGAGAATGGCTCGTCCGCCTGCAGCCAGGCGGCCTGGAGGTGACTAGAGGTCACGAGAAGGGCGACGCAGCTCTTAGAGGAAGCGCGTCGGACCTACTCTTGGTGCTCTGGCGCCGGATCCCGCTCGACCGTATCGAGGTGCTGGGGGACCGCGCGGTGGCCGACCGATTCCTCGGGTGGCAGGACCTCGACTAGTCCTTGAAGTTCTCGTAGTAGCGGGACGGCGTGGGGCCCCGCTGACCCTGGTACTTCGAACCGATCGCGCTCGAACCGTAGGGGTTGTCCGCGGCGGACGTGAGCTTGAAGAAGCTGATCTGTCCGATCTTCATGTTGGGGTACAGGGTGATCGGCAGGTTGGCCACGTTCGAGAGCTCGAGCGTCAGGTGCCCCTCGAACCCGGGGTCGACGTACCCCGCGGTGGAATGGATCAGCAGACCCAACCGCCCGAGCGAGCTCTTCCCCTCGAGCCGCGCAACCAGATCGTTCGGGAGCCGCACGTACTCGCAGGTAGATCCCAGCACGAACTCACCCGGATGGAGGATGAAAGGCTCGTCCTCGTTCACCTCGACCAACTCCGTCAGCTCCTCCATCGGCTGCTTCACGTCGATCACCTGATAGCGATGGTTGTGAAAGGTGCGGAAGAACCGGTCGACATGAAGGTCGACGGACGAGGGTTGCACGGCGCTCGCGTCGAACGGATCGATTCCGATGCGGCCGGAGTCGATCTCCGCTCGGATGTCATGGTCGGACAGGATCAAAGGCGCCTCCCGGTCACCCAATGGTGCGGCGCAGTCTAGCGAGGAGACGCAGCGCCGGGCATACCGGCCCACAGGGAAGGCGGCGGAGGTGGCGGCACCGTGGTCCCCCTCCGGATGCGCAACTCAGCTTGGTGCGTCTCTCTCAAGCCCGCAAGCAACCGCTCGAATCGCTCGGAGCTCATCCGTTCCGGGGGAAGCATCGACCTGGCCTGAGCGACACAAGCCTGAGCGCGTGCCGGATCCCGAGTCTCCACGATCACCGCCAGGACGAGATACGACGCCGCATTCTGTCCTGAACGTCCCGCCTCCTCCAAAAGCTCGTGCCCAAGCTCCTCCTTCCCGGGGATCGATGCGTAGCAGGCTCCAAGCTTCATCAACATCGTGGCAGGACGCACGCCCTCTAGCCTCTGGTGTGCCAGATTCGCGAGACCAAGAGCGACGACATCGTCCCCCTCTAGCTGCGCCAGCTCCGATCGGACGATCAGGGACTCCGGAGTCTCCCCGAGGAGCTTTTCGTAACGTCCGACACACATCCGCAACTCCTTCAGAAACCGGATATCGCCGGTGATGACATAAGCATGGGCGAGGTTCGACGTGACGTGGTCGAACATCTCCATCCGGTACGGGAGCTGATCGAACGCCCGACGGGAGATCGCCAGGCGCCGATCAAAGGGAGCCTCGGAAAGAACGAGCGTGCGGTAGTAGAGAGACCACCCCTCAAGGCCTTTGGGCCAGCGTCGTACGTGGTTCTCGAGCAGCCTGCCGGCACCATCTCTGTTCCCCGAGCGTAGGGCGCGCTGTACCCGTCCACATGTGAATGCGAACATGATTAGACCGACCATGAGGGCCCTCCGACCACAAGCAGAATCTCGCTCATGACGTCTCAATCGGCTCCGGCCGGCCCCTCCTATAATCGAGGCCCTCTGCGGGTGTAGCTCAATGGCAGAGCTCTAGCTTCCCAAGCTAGTGACGGGGGTTCGATTCCCCTCACCCGCTCTTTGATCGCCATACACCCTGGCCCACGCCGAAAGAACGCGCTCGGCATCCTTCAGCTCAAGAGATGAGCTGCGGACCGATCGAAGGAATGGTGTCCTAGCGCGCTTCTCCGGCGGCCAGCAGCTGGGGCCCCGCCTCGCACAGATCGAACAGCACGCATTCGGTGCACCGCGGCGCCCGCGGCTTGCAGATCGTCCGGCCGTGACGGATCAGGGCCATGTGGAACTCGTACCGGATGCCTGCAGGGACGTCTCGCCCCAACGTTCGGTGGGCGGCCTCCGCCGTCACCTTCGGAGCGATGATGCCAAGTCGCTTACCGACCCGGAGCACGTGCGTGTCAACGGGAAACGCATCGCGCTGCATGGAGAACAGCAACACGCACGCGACCGTCTTGGGGCCGACCCCCGGGAGGGAATCCAGATACTCCTCGATCTCCTCATCGGACAGCACGTTCAAACGATCCAGCTCCAAGGATCCCTCGCGCGCCTCGATCGCATGCAGGATGTCCTGGATGCGCCGAGCCTTGACGTCTGCGATGCCCCCCGCACGGATCGCGTCCGCGACTTCTTCAACCGGAGCGACCGATACCTCGTCCCAGGTTCCGAAGCGTCCCTTGAGGCCCTCGAACGCGCGCCCGGAGTTCACATCCGAGGTCGCCTGCGATAGGA
>JALZJQ010000187.1 GCA_030859685.1 Actinomycetota bacterium
CCCGGCGCCGCCGATCTCTCCATGGGCATGACGCGGGATTTCGAGATCGCCGTGGAGGAGGGGGCGACGATCGTCCGCGTCGGCGAGGCGATCTTTGGTCCTCGACGCTGATCGAGGGTTACGACCACCACGATCCCCGCCCGCGTCGGCTCGATCCATCGGGGCGCCACGTAGGCCGGCCGGGCGTAGGGTCGGGCGATGGCATGGCAGGACGTGGTTGTCGTGGGCCGGCGCGTCTACCGTGAGGCCATCGACGATCGCCTCACCGGACTCGCTGCGGAGGTCGCGTTCTTCGGCGTCCTGAGTCTCTTCCCCGGCCTGTTGATGCTGGCGGCCGCGTTGGGTTCGCTGGACTCTCTCGTCGGTTCCAAGATCGCGACCACGACCGAGAAGGAGATCCTCCGCTTCCTCGATCTGATCCTCACCGACCAGGCGGGGGGCGCGGTCGATGCCGTTGCACGCCTTTTCGATCGGGACAACAGCGGAGTGCTAACCATCGCTTCGCTCGTCGCGTTGCTGGTCCTCTCGCGCGGTTTCTCGGCCGTCCTTCGGGCACTCAACCTGGCCTACGACGTCCACGAGGGTCGACCGTGGTGGAAGGTTCGGCTCTGGAGTCTCACGCTGGCGGTCGGTTCCACTTTGATCGCGGCGATCGTGCTGGCGATGATCGTCGTCGGCCCGCTGTTCGGTCAGGGCCGGGAGGTCGCCTCGCTCTTCGGGCTGGGCCGCGGGTTCGGATTCATCTGGCGCTGGCTGCGCTGGCCCCTCGTGTTCGCGCTTCTGATCGCGTGGGCGACCACCCTGTTCTACATCGGCCCCAACCGTCGGAAGGAGCGGTGGAGGCGCGACCTCCCGGGGGCGACGGTCGCGGCGGTGCTGTGGCTCGTCGTGTCGGCCGGGTTCAACGTCTACCTGCAGGTAGCGGCCGAAACAAACCCGATCTACGGGGTGCTGGGCGGCGGTCTGATCTTGCTCGTATGGCTCTACCTGTTGAGCCTCTCGTTGTTGGTCGGCGGCGAGCTGAACGCGGTCCTCGCCATGAGGGGGGAGACCCCGGCCGGAACGAGGGAAGACTCCCGGACCCAGCCGGCGACGACGTCTCGTACCTAGTCCCCGAAGCCGGGGCCGAATGCAGTCGAGGTCGGCCGGGCCGGGATATCCTTCGTCCATGGCCGGTATGTGGAGAAAGACCCTCGTGTACCTCGGACTCGCCGAGGAAGAGGACTACGACGCGGATTACGCCTTCGACGACTTCGAGGCTCAAGAGCCCGACCAGGAAGCGCGCGAACGCAAACCCGTTCGACGCGTGCCGGAACCGCAGGCCGGGTCGAGACAAGGGGCGGTCGTCCACGCGATGCCGTCGAGCCCTTCGCCGAAGGTCCATCTGGTGCAGCCCACCGCCTTCAACGACGCACAGGAGATCGGGGACAAGTTCAGGGATGGATTCTCGGTACTGATGAATCTCCATTCCGCCGACCCGGACCTCGCGCGTCGGCTGGTGGACTTCGCTAGCGGCCTCGCATACGCGCTCTCCGGATCGATGCAGCCGGTCGCAGAGCGCGTGTTCCTGATCACTCCTCCGGGCGTCGAGGTATCCGCCGAAGAGCGCAGGCGTTTCCTCGAGGAACGCGGGTTCTTCAATCAGGCCTGATACACCTTGAGCATCCAGAGCATCCTCTGCCTCGCCCTCTCGATCTATGGGTTCATCCTGCTCGCCCGGGTGATCGTTTCACTGGTGCAGGCGTTCGGGTCGCTGCCCGATGCCCTCCATCCACTTGCTCGCGTGCTCTACGACATCACCGAACCCATACTGGGCCCGATCCGCAGGATGATCCCTCCAGTGGGGATGTTCGACCTCTCGGTGCTCATCGTTTTCATCCTCCTAAGGGTTCTCCAAGAGGTCGTCTGCTCGAACGTCGGATAGCCGTACCCTCCATCCCGACCTCTGCGATACTTGCCCGGTATGGAGCTTTCGGCACGAGACATCCACGAGAAGCAGTTCCACGACGCCTGGCGCGGCTATAACCAGGAGGAGGTCGACGACTTCCTCGATCGCACAGCCGAGGTCCTGGATCGCGTGCAGCGCGAGAACCAGGCCATCCAGAGTCGCATGAACGAGCTGGAGCAAGCCGTGGCAACGAGTCGCGAGGCCGAGGAGATGCTGAAGAAGACCCTCGTCACGGCGCAGCAGGCCGCGGAGGAGGCGATCGCCAAGGCCAAAGCGAAAGCCGGGCAGCTCGTAGGTGAGGCCGAGCAGCGCGCCAAGCGGGCGAACGACGAGGCGCGCGAGCGGATCACCTCGGCCGAGAACGAGGCTCGTCGGAAGGCTCTCGATGCAGAACGCGAGCACGCCACCAGGAAGCGTGAGCTCGACACGTCGATCGAGCGGTTGCGCGCCTTCGAGACCGAGCTCAAGCAGCGCCTGCGGACCTTCCTCGAACAACAGGTCAGAGGTCTGGACACGCTGACCGAGCGCGAGCCACCGGCGACTCGACAGGCGGATTTCCGCACCGCCGGGGGCGTTCAACGCCGACCGGCCGCCCAGCAGGAGAGCAACGCGGAGAGCGAGCGTCAGGAAACACCGGTGCAGCCCTCAGCCCAACGAGCGGTCGAGGGTCGACCTGCCGCGGAGGGACAGCAGGGCCCGCTGATCAGGGAGCCGCCTGAGGAACAGACCGCCGAACCCGCCACACAACAACGGCGTGGGGTCCGCGGGTTGTTCTGGCGCGAAGACGGCTAGCCGATGACCGCCCTTCTCGGGGGCTCATTGTTCCTCGTCGTCCTGTCGTCGGTCGCATTGATCCTTGGATGGATCGATCAGAACCAATGGTTGATCTTCGCTTCGATCGCCGCAAGCGTTGCCGCGGCCGTGTTCCTGTCCCTGGCCTACGGGCGCAGTAAGACCGATCCGCTCGGGACCCGGTCCCGCTCGCGGAGGGGATGATGGTGGGGGCCACCTCTTCTCGTCCCGCCACCCCTTCGGTGCCGGGCATGCAGGTTCAGAGGCCGGCGGGCGTGAACTCGGATCCGGAGGTGATCGTGGACCCGGAGCGAAGAAAATTGCACCGCTCGGACTGTCGCTACGCCAAGGCTGAGGGCTGCGAACGGATGCCGCGCTCGGCCGCTCGCAAACGGAGTTACGAGCCGTGCGGGATCTGCAAGCCCTGACGGGACGAGAGCAACTCACAGAACCGGTGCACGCCGACGTTGCCTCCGGAAACGATCACCCCGACTCGAGCGCCGTCAACATCGACACGTCCCTGTAGGAGCGCGGCGATCCCCGTGGCGCCGCTCGGCTCTGTGACGATCTTGAGCCGGTCGAAGGCGAACTCCATCGCTTCGATGATCTCGTCGTCGGACACCAGAACGACGTTCTCCAGGTGCCGGCGGTTGATCTCGAATGTAATCCGCCCGGGCTGCGTGACCTGTTGACCGTCGGCGATGGTGCGCGGGACCGGGATCTGAACGCGCTCGCCCGCGCGCAGGGATCTTTTCGTGTCGTCACCAAGCTCGGGCTCGACGCCGAATACGCGGATGCCCGTCGACTGGGCGCGGCAGCCAACCGCACATCCCGCGATCAGTCCTCCGCCACCTACCGGCACGATGAGGATGTCGAGGTGACCAACATCCTCCAGTAACTCGAGTGCGACCGTTCCCTGTCCGGCGATGATGAGCGGGTCGTCATAAGGAGGCACCAACGCGAGCCCTTTGTCGGCCGCGAGCTGTGCCGTCAACTGCTCCCGGTCGGCCGTGTACCGATCGTAGGTAACGATCGTCGCGCCGTACTCCTCGGTGGCGCGCCGCTTCGCCACCGGAGCGTCTTCCGGCATGACGATGACCGCCGGAACATCCAGGATCTTCGACGCGAGGGCGACCGCCTGCGCGTGGTTCCCAGATGAGAACGCGATGACCCCGCGACTGCGTTCCTCGGCCGACAGGCTGCTGATCTTGTTGTACGCACCCCGGAACTTGAAGGCTCCACCGCGCTGGAACGTTTCGGCCTTCAAGAACACCGTTGCGCGGGTGCGCTCGTTCAGCGTGCGCGAGGTGAGCACCGGGGTTCGGCGTGCGACCCCCTCGAGGCGGCGCCCCGCCCCCCGGACGTCGTCGAGGTCGATCACCGGCCGTCAGACGCGCTGAAGGGCAACGGCCGCCGATCCGTTGTCCACCTCGACGACCCCCGAGGGCACGTCTTTCGGCGGGCTGGCTCCGATATGTGCGTTGGAGGCCAACACCTCCGCCGCGATGCCGTCTCGGTGAGCCTCGAGCGCCGCCCGCACCTCGCGGTCCTCCGACGCGAGCCAGAGCTCGATGCGGTCCTCGACCGCGAGGCCACTGGACTTGCGAAGGTCCTGCACCGCCCGAACCACTTCGCGTGCCGTGCCCTCGGCGATCAGCTCTGGTGTGAGATCCAGGTCCAGGGCCACCCCGTAGTGGGCTTCCTGCGCGAGAGAGAAACCGGCGCGCCCCTCGATGCGCACATCGAGATCGTCCCGGCTTAGCTTCTCTTGAGCGCCATCCACCGGCACCCCGATCTCGCCCTGACTTTCGAGCTCCGCCACGAGGGCGTGGGCGTCCGCCGCAGCGAGCGCTTTCGCCACCTCTTTGACGCGTGCGCCGAAGCGCGGCCCGAGTGTCTTGAAGTTGGGCTTCACCGAGTAGGTGACGAGCTCCTCGAGCCCTCGGGCGACCTCGATCGTTTTCACGTTGAGCTCCTCGGCTATCAACCCCTGAAGTCCCTCGAGATCCGAGACCTCGGCGGCCGGAAGGACGATGAGGGCACGCGCCAGCGGTTGGCGGACGCGCACCTTGCCCTCCGTACGCGCTGCCCGGCCGAGCGCGACGAGGCGCCGGACCAGGGCCATCCGACGTCTGAGCCCATCGCCTTCGCGGAGCGGGTCGGTCTCGGGCCATTCCGCGAGGTGCACAGAATCGCGTCCCTCCGGATGGCCGGAGGTCAGGTTCGTATAGATCTCGTCGGAGACGAACGGCGTGTACGGCGCGGTAAGCCTCGCGACGGTCTCCAGGCATTCCCACAATGTGAGGAAAGCGGCGCGCGTGTCGGCATCTTCGCTCGAGCGCCAGAATCGCCGGCGACTCCGGCGTACGTACCAGTTGGATAGATCGTCGACGAAGCGGTCGAGCCGCCGGCCCCCGCGCGTCGCGTCGAAGTCCTCGAGCCCGTCACCGACCACGCGGACCGTGTCGTTCAACTCGGCGAGGATCCAGCGGTCCATCTCGTTCCGGTCGGCGATCGGGATGGTTTCAGCGCCCGGATCGAAGTTTTCCAGAGACGCATAGGTGATCCAAAACGAATAGGTGTTCCACAGAGTGAGCAGGTACTTCCGCTGAGACTCCTGGATTATCTCGGGGGACAATCGGCGTGCCGACCACGGTGTACCGCCGGTGAGCAGGTACCAACGCAGCGCGTCGGCCCCCTGCACGTCCAGGACGGCCCAAGGGTCGATGACATTGCCGGTCGATTTCGACATCTTGCGTCCGCCGGCGTCGACGATGTGTCCGAGGCATACGACATTGCGGAACGAATTGCCTCCGCGCACCAGCGTCGCGACGGCAAGCAGCGAATAGAACCAACCCCGCGTCTGGTCGATCGCTTCGGAGATGAAGTCCGCCGGGAAGCGACGCTCGAAGGCGGCCTCATTCTCGAATGGGTAGTGCCATTGGCCGAACGGCATCGAACCCGAATCGAACCATGCGTCGATCACGCTCGTGACGCGGCGCGATTCCTGTCCGCATTCCGGGCATGGGAAAACGATCTCGTCCACGTACGGTCTGTGCGGATCGATGCCGGTCACGTCCCGACCGGCCAGCTCCGATAGCTCAGCGAAGGATCCGACGCACAGCGCGTGCTCGCTGGGACAGCGCCACACCGGCAATGGGGTTCCCCAGTAGCGGTCGCGCGAGAGCGACCAGTCGACGTTGTTCGCCAGCCAGTCCCCGAAACGGCCGTACTTGATCGTAGGCGGCTGCCAGTTCGTCTCCTCGTTCGACTGTTGCAACTCGTCCCTGATCTGGGACGTGCGGATGTACCAGTCCTTGCGCGCGTAGTAGATAAGCGGCGTCCTGCATCGCCAGCAGTGTGGATACGCGTGCTCGTAGAGCTCCGAACGAAGCAGAAGATCCCGTCGTTCGAGATCCGTGACGATGCGACCGTCGGCATCTTTGATCCAGAGGCCGGCGAACTCACCTCCTCGTTCGACGACTCGCCCCGAGCCATTGATCATCTGGACGATGGGCAGGTCGTCTCGCTGCGCCACCGCCATGTCGTCTTCGCCATAGGGGGCGAGGTGAACGATCCCCGTCCCGTCGTGGGTGGTCACGAAGTCTCCCGGCCTCACCCGGTGCCCACGGTCACCCGAGGGCACGAAGCCGAAGGGGGGCCGGTAGCGCCGCCCGATGAGATCGCGTCCGGGGAACGTGTCCACGATCTCTGCGCCTTGGCCCACCAGCGGCTCGACCCGCTCCTGGGCCACGACCAGTCTGCGCCCCTCGAGAAGCGGGTCGGGGATCGTCACGTAAGTCAGGTCTGGGCCCACGGCGGCAGCCATGTTCGCCAGCAGGGTCCATGGGGTCGTGGTCCACACGAGCAGTGACGTCGAGGGATCGTCCTCGAGGGGCAACCGCACGTAGACGGAGGGATCCGTGACGGTCGAGTAGGCCCCGGTCTGGTGCTGTTCGTGCGATGACAGCGAGGTCTCGCACCGGGGACAGTAAGGAACCACCTTGAAGTCTTCCTCCAGGAGACCCTTGTCCCAGATCTGCTTCAGGACCCACCACACGCTTTCGACGTAGCGCGGATCCATGGTCCAGTAGGCGTCATCCATGTCCACCCAGAAACCGATCCGGGCCGTAAGGCGCTCCCAGTCGCCGACGTATCGTTGGACCGATTCCCGGCACCGTCGCACGAATTCCTCGATGCCTATGCGTTCCTCGATCTCGCGCTTCTGAACGATCCCGAGCTCCTTCTCAACCTCGATCTCCACCGGGAGACCGTGACAGTCCCACCCGGCTTTGCGGTGGACGTAGCGCCCGCGCATGGACTGGAAGCGACAGAAGAGGTCCTTGAAGGTCCTCGCCTCCACGTGGTGGATGCCGGGCTTGGCGTTGGCCGTGGGCGGACCCTCGTAGAAGACCCATTCCGGCTCCTCCGAGCGAGCTTCCATCGAGCGGTGGAAGACATCGAGGTCGGTCCAGCGAGCGAGGATCGATGCTTCGATCTCGGGAAAAGACACCGAAGAGGAAACGGGCCTGTAACGGGCCGAGGATGCGGATTCGGGCATCGCCAAAGAGTAGCCTGAGCGATGCGACCTTCCATCAGGGCGAACGCGGGAGAAGCCGCGTTACGAGCGGATCGCAGTGGCCGGGATCACCCTCGAAGAGGTGTCCGGCAAGTTAGACCTTGTGTTATCGTCCCGCGCCCATGAGCCCGGCCCGGAAGCCTTCCACACGGAAAAGTAGCTCGTCGACGGCGTCCTCGAGGAAGAAGAAGGCCGCACCCAAGAGGTCCTCGGCGAAGAAGCCCGTCAAGAAGACGGCCACGAAGACCGTCAAGAAGACGGCCACGAAGAGCGCAGCGCGAAAGTCGGGCGGCACGAAGAGCGGGTCGAAGAAGCCCACCGCGAAGAAGCGGGCTGCGAAGAAGACGACCTCGAAGAGAGCGACTTCGAAGACTTCCGCCAGGAAGCCCGCCGCGAAGAAGGCACCCTCGAAGAGAGCGACCGCCAAGAAGCCGGTCGCGAAGAAGCCGGTCGCGAAGAAGCCGGCTGCGAAGAAGCCGGTCGCGAAGAAGCCGGTCGCGAAGAAGCCGGTCGCGAAGAAGCCGGCTGCCGTGAAGCCCCCCGCCGAGAAGGCCCCCGCGAAGAGCCCGGCTGCCAGGAAATCTCCCCGAAAGGGCGGCGGATCGGGCGCGGTGCTGCCGCCGGTCCCGGCTCCCACGAGGCGATCGTCCCGGCCGACCCCCGTCCGCGTAGCCGCGGAGCCCGCCCCCAAGCCGAGGAGAACGCGTCCCGCCCACTTCGACGCGAAGCAGCTGGCGGACATCCGGGCCCAGCTCGAGCAAGAGCGGCGCGACCTGACGACACAGCTGGCGGACATCGAACAGGAGTCCTTCCAGACGACGCAGTCCGACATCACCGGCGAGGTTGGACTCGACGAGGATTTCGCGGACGCGGGCACCGCAACCTTCGACCGGGAGCGGGCCCTTTCGATCCAGAACAACATCAAGGACCTGATCGATCAGATCACCAGGGCGGTGGAACGGATCGACGAGGGCACCTACGGCACCTGTGAGCGATGCGGCCGGCCGATCGATGCGGCCCGTCTCCGGGCCCTTCCGCACGCGTCGCTGTGCATGGACTGCAAGCGACGCGAAGAGCGCGCCCGCTGATCTGAGGCGAGCGGTGCGCAAGGAGCCGACGAGCGCGCCTCCGCCGGGTGCCGAAGATGACGGCGCGCCCGACCGCTCGAAGAGCCCGTACCTGTTGCTGGGGGTGGTCGCCGCCGCCGTCCTTGCCGTTGATCAGATCACGAAGCAACTGGCGCTCGACAATCTGACGGCTCCGGTCGACGTGATCGAAGGGGTGTTCCGCCTCCGCCTGGCCTTCAACTCGGGCGGCGCCTTCGGCCTCCTTCGGGGCCTGCCCGGGTTCTTCTTGATCGCCACGACGGTCGTCATAGCTCTCATCGTGTTCTGGGTCCGCAGCCTCGAGGACCCGCGCTGGGTCGTTCCCCTGGGCTTGATCCTGGGGGGAGGGTTGGGGAACCTGGCCGACCGGGTGTTGCGAGACCTGGACGGTGGCGTGGTGGACTTCCTGGACTTTCACGTCTGGCCCGTATTCAATCTCGCCGATTCCGCGATCGTTGTCGGCGTCTTGACCATCTTCTGGTTCAGCTTCCGATCGGAGCGCGACGCGAAGCCATGATCAGCTTCGTTGCGACGAGCGACGAGGACGGCGAGCGCGTGGATGCCGTGCTGGCCCGGCGCGCCGGCGTCACGAGAACGCTTGCACAGCGCAGCCTCCGGAGCGGGGAAGTCACGGTCGAGGGGCGCGCCGTCCGACCCAGCCACAAGCTCGCGGCCGGCGAATCGGTGTCGGGCGCTATCACCGCGCCCGAGATCGGCCCCCCCGAGGCGGAGGACATCCCCGTCGCCATCCGTTACTCGGACCAGCGGCTCATGGTGGTCTCGAAACCTCCCGGCCTCGTCACCCATCCCGCCCGGGGTCATCTCTCGGGGACTCTCGTGAACGCGCTGCTCAACCTCGGTGAGCCACTGGCCGGCGCGGGATCGATCCGGCCGGGGATCGTCCATCGCCTGGACAAGGACACGTCCGGCCTGCTCCTGGTGGCGAAAGACGATGACACCCAGGCCTTCCTCGTCGACGCCCTCCGGCGACGCCTGATCGAGCGGCGCTATCTCGCACTCGTCCGGGGCCGGCTACGGGCGGCGAGCGGCACGATCGAAGCTCCCGTCGGCAGGCACCCGACCAGGCGTTGGGCCATGGCCGTGACCTCGCAGGGTCGTCCGTCGGTCACGCATTACACGGTCGTGGGACGTTCCGAGGCGGCGTCCCTACTGGATCTCAAGCTGGACACGGGCCGGACACATCAGATCCGGGTTCATCTCGCGCACCTTGGGCACCCCGTTCTGGGAGACCGCCCCTACGGGGGGGTTGCCGACCTCAGCCGGGACCTCGGTCTCGACCGTCCGTTCCTGCATGCGTGGCGCCTGGAGTTCCCCGACCCGGGCGGGGGCCCGAGGCTGACCGTCGTCGACCCGGTTCCGGCCGATCTGCTGGCGGCTCTGGATCGTGCCGGGATAGCCCCTCCGGCCATCAACAGCTAATCCACAGCTTCGAGCTCTTGTTCCCCACAGGCGGCACGGGGGAGCCTAGACCCGACCGGGGGAACACCACTTTCCGGTCCTTGACACATGCATCGCTGCAGGTCGATGGGGCGTGCTTGAAAGCGCAGGTCGCCAGGGTGTAACTAGAAGTACAACCTTGTGATTCGGCCGGGCGGGTTCCGGATGCGTCAGCAGAGCAAGCATGGCCCATGGCACCCGTTATCGACCGATGGCTGGCGGGATCCTCTATCGAAAGGGCTCTAGAGGCGTGAGAGGGCGGCGTTCGGCTTGAGTTTCGTTCATCTCCACGCGCACACCGAGTACTCGATGCTGGATGGGGCGAGCCGCATCGGGGACATGTTCGAGGCGGCGGCCGCCGCGGGGATGCCCGCCTGCGCCATCACCGATCACGGGGTGATGTATGGCGCCCTCGAGTTCTACAAGCAGGGCACCCGATCGGGGGTCAAGCCCATCCTCGGTATGGAGGGCTACCTCTTCGATGGCAACCGTCGCGAGAAGCCCGACCATCAGCGCGACAACACGGAGCGGACCTATCACCTGACGTTGTTGGCGGCGGACGACCGAGGCTACAGGAACCTCACCAAGATCTCATCGCAGGCCTGGCTCGAGGGCTTCCACTACAGGCCCCGGAGCGATTGGGAGCTGCTGACCGAGTACAACGAGGGCCTTATCTGCCTGTCCGGATGTCTCTCCGCCGAGATCCCACGCCGGATCGTGGCCGGCGACCTGGCCGGCGCGCGACGCAAGGTCGCTCAGTACCGGGAGTTGTTCGGCGACCGCTTCTACCTCGAGCTCCAGGATCACGGCATGCCGGTGCAACAGCCGCTGAACGACGAGCTTGTGCGGATCGGGCGTGAGCTAGGGATCCCCTGGGTCGCCACGAACGATTCGCACTACACCCATAAAGATGATGCCGCCGCACACGATGTGCTGCTCTGCATCAACACCGGCTCCGAGCTCTCGGATCCGAATCGGTTCAAGTTCGACTCGGACGAGTTCTACCTGAAGACCCCAGAGGAGATGGCGGCGAAGTTCGCGCGCTGGCCGGGCGCGTGCGAGACCACCCTCGAGGTCGCCGAGCGCTGCAACGTCGAGATCTCGATGGGGAACCTGTTGCTTCCTCGTTACGAGGTGCCGGCCGGGCACACGCTCGAGACCTATCTGAGGGAGCTCGTCTTCGAAGGGGTCCGAAGTCGATACGGAGACGCGAAAGGGGCCCCGGCCGAACGCGCCGAGTACGAGCTCAAGGTCATCGGCGACATGGGTTTCGACGGCTACTTCCTCGTCGTGCAGGACTTCGTGAACTGGGCGAAGAACCGCGGGATCCGCGTGGGCCCGGGGCGGGGGAGCGCGCCGGGGTCCATCGTTTCCTACGCTCTGGGCATCACCGAGCTGGACCCGATCGCTTACGACCTGATGTTTGAGCGATTCCTGAACCCCGAGCGCATCGCGATGCCCGACATCGACATCGATTTCGACGAGCGCAAGCGCGGCGACGTGATCCGTTACGTCCAGGAGAAGTACGGCTCCGATCACGTGGCGCAGATCGTTACCTACGGCACCATCAAGGGCAGGCAGTCGATCAGGGACGCTGCGCGCGTCCTGGGCTTCCCCTACATGGAGGGGGACCGCCTGACCAAGATGTACCCGTCCCTCATCATGGGGCGCGACTCGGGGCTGGGGTCCGCGCTCGAAACGTCCCATGAGTTGCGCGAGGCGTACGCCGCCGGGGGTGCCCCCACGGAGATAATCGACACCGCGCTCAAGATCGAGAACCTGAAGAGATCCGCCGGGATCCACGCCGCCGGGGTGGTCATCGGTCGGGACCCCCTGGTCGAGCATCTTCCTCTCAAGCGCGGAGATCATGGCGAGGTTGTCACGCAGTTCGACATGAACGGCGTCGAAGAGCTCGGACTCTTGAAGATGGACTTCCTCGGCCTCCGCAACCTGACGGTGATCGATCTCACACGCGACGCCGTGAAGGTGAACCGGGGGACCGAGATCGACGTCGATTCACTCGACCTCGCCGACCCCAAGGTCTACGAGATGCTGCGACGGGGCGACTCCGACGGGGTGTTCCAGCTCGAGTCCGAGGGGATGCGCCGGCTCCTGGTGCAGCTCAAGCCGGACCGTTTCGAGCAGATCATGGCCCTTATCGCTCTGTACCGGCCCGGCCCGATGGAACAGATCCCGGCCTACATCGAGCGCAAGAACGACCCGTCCAAGATCGTCTACCTGCACCCCGCTCTCGAAGACATCACGAAGAAGACCTACGGGGTTCTCGTGTACCAGGAGCAGATCGTGCTCCTGCTGCAGAAGCTGGCCGGCTACACGCCGGGCCAGGCGGACCTGGTTCGAAAGGCGATCGGGAAGAAGAAGCGCGACATCATGGCCGCGGAGGAGCCGCGCTTCATCGAGGGATGCGTGTCATCGGGTGTCACCGAGCGCGAGGCGAAGAACCTGTGGGCCCTCATCCAGCCGTTCGCCGACTATTCTTTCAACCGCGCGCACAGCGCCTCATACGCGTACGTCGCGTATCAGACCGCGTGGCTCAAAGCCCATTTCCCGGTCGAGTACATGGCCGCACTTCTCACGTCCGTCAAGGACCGCAAGGACGACAAACCCAAGTACCTCGGCATGGCGCGCAAGATGGGGATCCCCGTCCTGATCCCCGACGTCAACTCCTCCGAGATGGACTTCACTCCCGTCGATGA
Organism: Actinomycetota bacterium; assembly: GCA_030859685.1. GTDB lineage: Bacteria > Actinomycetota > CADDZG01 > CADDZG01 > WHSQ01 > JACCXF01. Next base: position 12,601 of record JALZJQ010000187.1, read on the forward strand.
ATCGATCCGGTTCGGTCTATCGGCGGTCCGTCACGTCGGAGAGGGCGTGGTCGAGCGGATAATCGATGCACGCAAGGCCAAGGGCGACTTCGAGTCCTTCTACGACTTCTGCCGCAGGGTCGACTACCAGTGCATGAACAAGAAGACGCTCGAGTCGCTCATCAGAGCAGGTGCATTCGAATCCCTTGGGCATACGCGCAAGGGGTTGCTCGATAAGTACGAGTGCATCTCGGCCGAGATCAGCGAACAACGTAAGCAAGAAGAAGCGGGGCAGTTCTCACTTTGGGGAGGCGGCGCCGAGGACGGTGCACCGGAGTATTCGGACACTCCCGTCTCCCTCGAGGAGCACCCGAAGGACATCTTGCTGGCTCAGGAGAAGGAGATGCTCGGTCTCTACGTCTCGGACCATCCGCTGCTCGGTGTCGAAGGGCTCCTCGCGCGGATGTGCGATTGCTCGTTGTCGGCTCTGGTGGATCGATCTCCGGGCGACGTTCTCACCGTCGGCGGACTGATCGCGACGGTGAACAAGCGCGTCACCCGCAAGGGCGACATCATGATGTTGCTGCAACTCGAAGACCTCACCGGATCGAGCGTCGAAGTCATCCTGTTCAACAGCACGTACGAGAAGTTCTCGTCTGTGGTGCGGCCGGATGCGATCCTGCTGGTCAAGGGCCGGCTGGACCAGGATGCGCGCGACGACTCTCTCAAGATCATCGCGCTCGAACTCCACGAACCCCGGTTGGAGGAACGGCCTTTCGAGATAAGCGTCGAAGTGGACCTCTGTACCCCGAAGCTGGTTGACGAGCTCAAGGAGATCCTCGGGAACCACCCGGGGAGCACCCAGGT
>JALZJQ010000190.1 GCA_030859685.1 Actinomycetota bacterium
GGGCCGATGTCGTCATCTCCAACGGGGTGATCAACTTGTGCCCCGACAAGCTGCGCGTCTACAAGGAGATCCATCGGGTATTGAAGCCTGGTGGTCGCATGACGATCGCGGATATCTGTGTGGAGAAGCCCGTGCCGGCGGCAGCTCTCAAGGACATCGACCTCTGGACCGGCTGAATCGCCGGTGCCCTGCCGTGTGCAGGGTGGGAGACCGTGATCAGCGGTGCAGGTCTGGTCGAAGTAGTACTGGCAGGTCAGGTCGACACCTTTGGTGGCGCCGGCGGTGAAGAAAAAGCGCGTCAGTTCGGCACCTCTGGCTACGCGATTCGTGCGCTCAAGAACGAGCCGCCCGACTCGCACCCGAATCAAGCGTGATGGTTGACCTCGGCGAGCGTAACCCTCCGACCGGTGAGTAATAAGAGCGGCGCGTCATCCGTTCGACGCGCCGCTCTTGCTGCGTGAACCTTCTACAGCTCCCTCCGGTCCTCAGTAGCTGAAGGTGGTCGCGGCCTCGTCGCCGATCCAGTCCCACATGGGGACGGTGCCCCCTATCTCCGCGTTGCTTAGAAGGTTGCCCTTGTCGAGCTTGCGGGCGTCGAAGCAGATCGGGCACACCAGGAAGCGGCCACCCGCACTCTCGTATCGGTCGATCAGATCGGCAAGGGGTGGACAGCCATCGCACGCGACGGCGTGGGCGTACTCCGGAATCGCGACCCGGACCGCCTCCTTGGTGAGGAACATCAGGGTAGGACGTCCTTTCTCGGCGGCTCCCACCGCGACGAGAAACGCCACCGTCACCTTTTCGGAGTCCTCCAGTCCCGTTGCAAGGCTAATGACCGCTTTGTTGCTCATTCCGTTTCCTCCTTGTCGAACCAAGCGTGCGGGGTCACGTCGCGGCGGGGTCACGTCGCGGCGGGGTCACGATCGAGGGCCATACGCCGCCCCGAGGTATGAATCCTCGTGGAGGATGCTTTGGCCTGGCCCGTCACCTGCCCTTTCGCAGTGTCCTACCGTGCGTCGCTCGTGGCAAGGTCACAAAACGGACACAGCGTGGAAGTGTTTTCAGAAGATGACAGGCCGTCACCTTCCTCCCCCTCACGTTCGCCCAGAAACTCGGGAAGAAGCTGGAACCTGTTACAGGGGTCCTAGGTGCCCGATCGAGCATAGAGACTGGCTACCCTTGGTAGGGGTCCTCATTTAGAGGAACAGCTGCACCAAATGGGGGATGTCGCCCGCGCCTTTGCCGCCTTAGCCTTGAAGCGCAGTGTGACTGGGAGACAAGCGTGGGAGTTTCTGTCCTAGTGGCATAGCCGACCGGGGGGGGTGAACCCTCCCCGGTTCCTTTCCAAAGCCACCGGCGGGAGCCTTCATGGATAAAAAGTGAACCGCGGGCCAATCAGCCGATCGCCCTGTTGTGCGCGGCGTGAAGGGCTCATGCGATACGACCCATCCCGCCCTGTTCGTGCGCCTCTAGGTAATGGCTCCTGCAGCTAAGCCTGATCGGACTCGTGAGTCCTTCCGGGTCGCTTGCCGAGCAGGTGAAGAGCAGGACGCCGCCCTGAGAGATCGTCATGCCGAGGTTTGAGCCCGGCCTTGTCAAAAGCATGCGGAAACGGAAACTCCTACCCCCAGGTTCGGGCGGGCATTGCTAGTCTGAATCGATGGACCCCGTTCTAGTGGTGCACGGAACGAGACGAGTAAGCCGGTTAACAGTCGACACATCCTTGAAGGAAGACCACCTGCGCGAGATCGACTCCCTACTCCTGCAGACGTGACGGATCTGGCGGGCGTCTTCAAGCTCGATGATTTCGAAGAGCTGGCCCGCGAGACCCTCTCGTCCTCGGCCTTCGCGTATTACTCAGGGGGGGCGGGCGACGAGATCACGTTGCGAGACAACATCAGCGCGTTCCGGCGACGCAGACTCAGACCCCGTGTGATGGTGGACGTCTCCACGATCGATCCCTCGTCGTCCTTCCTCGGAACCCCCTTGCCCATCCCGGTCGGTCTCGGCCCCACCGCTCAACACCGCTTCGCGCATCCGGAAGGAGAAGTCGCCACGTCGCGCGCCGCCAAGGAAGCAGGCGTATTGATGTGTGTGTCGACGATCGCCAATCGTTCCCTGGAAGATGTCGCGGCGGTCGGGAGGTCGCCACGATGGTTCCAGCTCTATATCCATAGGGATCGAGGGATCTCGAAGGCGATGGTCGAGCGTGCGGTCGCCGCAGGCTATCGAGCGATCGTCATCACCGCAGATCTTCCGTACCCGGGTTACAGGGAACGGGAGCTGCGTGATCCTGTTGTCTACGAGGGGGAGGCCGCCTTCGGAAACTTCGCGGGGATCGTGGAAAGTGAGGGGGCCGAGCTGCTGCAGCTGTTGGATGAGGTCGTCAACACCACGGTCACCTGGGACGATGTCGAGTGGGTGAGGGAGCTGTCGGGCCTCCCGGTGCTGATCAAGGGGATCCTGACCGGCGAGGATGCGGCGTTCGCGGTTGAGCATGGGGCGGCTGGCGTCGTCGTGTCGAACCACGGAGGTCGCCAGCTCGATCGTGTCCCCGCCTCGATAGACGTTCTCGAGGAGGTCGTCCAGGAGGTTTCCGGACGATGCGAGGTCTACCTCGACGGCGGTGTGCGCCGCGGAACGGACGTGGCCATCGCGCTTGCGCTCGGGGCTCAGGGCGTCCTCATCGGCCGGCCGTATCTATTCGCCCTGGCAGCTGCCGGCGAAGCCGGGATCCTTCGAGCGCTGGAGCTCCTGTCGGCGGAGTTCGTGAACGCCCTCGGGCTTCTCGGGGCGACGCATGTCCGGCAACTCAAGAGGACACATGTCGTGTGAGACCCTGAAATACGGTCGTTGGTCTACGCGACCACGGATTCGTTCGGGCTTGGGGTCTCCTCGGCTACGGACCGATCACCGCGTGATGCTAGCGAGCGAGTCGCACAGTTCCTCGACGCTCTTGACGTTGTGTGCCGACAGGAAGCGGTCGACGTGGGGGAGTGCAGCCGCCATTCCCCGGGCCAGAGGTTCGTAGTCGGTGGTTCCCTTAAGTGGGTTGACCCACACCAACTCGTGGGCGATGCGGTGAAGGCGGGACATCTGACCCGCCAGCAGTAGCGGGTCGCCTCGTTCGAGACCATCCGAGCAGAGCACCACGACCGCTCCCTTGAGCGCTGCGGCCTGTGAGTAATTGTCGGTCAGAACCTTGAGCGATTCTCCGATGCGAGTTCCACCCTCCCAGTCGTGCACTCGTCGAGCGACATCGGCCAGCGCGCGGTCTGGGTCGGTCGTTCGCAACGAGCGTGTAACACGCGTAAGGCGAGTTCCGAAACAGAAGACCTCGACCCGTTCTCCCGAAGACATCGCCGCGTACCCGAACTGCATCAAGGCGCGTGCATAGGGGGCCATCGATCCGGAGACGTCCAACACCAGAACCAATGGGCGTGCGACGTCGCGGCGGGATAGCCACGCACGCTGCAGGGGTTCACCT
>JALZJQ010000158.1 GCA_030859685.1 Actinomycetota bacterium
TGAGGAATGTCGACGGGCATCCGTGGGGTACGCTCTTTCCCTTCGGAGCCCCAGTGGAGCAGCCAGGAGTGCTCATCTCCCTGTCAAGGAGAAGGTCGCCAGTTCAAATCTGGTCTGGGGCGCCACCCATCAACCATCGTCGGGGAACTTCCTTCCTGGCTATCAACCGATCGGCGCTCGGCTTCAGCTCGCTTCGCAAGCGCTGGGCGTTGGGAACCTGGCGCATCGCCTGCGGCTGAGGGAGTGACGTCCGGCTAGCCGCGGATCTCCTGAGACCGATGGAAGGCCTCCATGTATCCTTCGATCGGCACTTCATCGGATCTCGGGGGGTATCTATGTTCGTTTCCAAGACGCTGCGCGCGTCGTTCGTCGCTCTTCTCGTCGTGGCCATGTTGCCGATAACGGCATACGCGGGGCCCAAGGGCGGCGGGAGACCACCCAGCAACGACAGCGGTTGCAGCCTGCCGGAATCGAACGCCGAAGGCCTCGAGATCCTCAGCAACTACTACCCCGGCTACTGGTGGGACCACACGGACCTGACGATCGCCGTGCAGGCGCATCCGAGCGCGACCACGGAGCAGCTTGCTGCCATCAGTGACGCGATCGCCACCTGGGACGCGGTACTGCGGGATTGCTTCGATGGGCTCATCACCCTCACGGACGTGACGGGGTCGCAGCGGAAGGCTGCGGACATCGTGGTCCACTACGTGCCCACTGCCGGGGGCGTAGTGTTTGGCGGCTACGCCATCTGCGGCGCACACAAGTGCCCGAACATCATCGTGCGCTCCGACCTGCCGCGCAGTCTGGACCGGGAGCCTTACACGCCGGAGTACCTCGGGTGGGTGACATTGCACGAGATCGGACATGCTCTGGGCCTCGGACACGCCACCAACCTGCTCGAGAGTACCGACCTGATGGGCTACGGCTGGCCGGACCTCGGCGATCCGGTGCTGTCCGACTGCGACATCGACGCACTGCGGTTCATCTTCGCCTGGGCCTTCGAAGGAACCGAGCCCGCACCTCCGGCCGAGGGACCGTACGACTGCTCGCTCGACTGACGCCCAGCTCGAGAACCAAGCACATACCGGCTGAGGGGTATCCACTCCTCAGCCGGTTGTCTCTCTGTGTCTTACTCCAGCTCTAGGTCCAACGCTTCGGTGTCGGACGTCTGACGGTCCGAGACGCTGAATCCACACTTCTCTAGCACCCGGATCGATCCGACGTTGTGAGCGGCAACGTGTGCGCGCAGCGGGCGAATGGGGACAAGCTCGAGGTACAGGGCAAGCGCGCGCGTTGCTATCCCCTTGCCCCAGAACGCCTTGTCGATCCAATAGCCAATCTCACGAGCGCTGTCCTGCTCCCAACTGACGACGTTGCCCGCGACCTCACCATCGACGACGATGGTCCTGAGGATGACCGTGTCGTCGGACATGATCCTTCGCCAGTGCGTGGTGAACGCGTCGTGGTCCCGAGAGGTGAATGCCGCCATCCGAGCAGCTTCCGGATCGAGTTGGTGCTCGTAGAAGAAGGGGAGGTCCGGCTCCCCTACCGGACGCAACTCGACCCTCTTGGAGGAGGGCGGGCCCTTCCTGCTCCCACTGGACATCTCGTGAGGTGAGGATCGCATCGGTATTTCTTCCCGGCTCGGTGTCGTCATGCAACCGTCGCCCCTAGCCAACTGCGCGTCAAGGACCGTTGATGTGGATTCCTCTCGTTGAGGCAACCCGTCACCGTGCGCGATCCCTCCAACTGCGACTGGCACCGTCGAGAAGGAAAAGACGTCCATTGACGCATTCGCTACTCGCGTCTCGAATCATGTGGGTGGCAGCGACCGACGATCATCGCGCGGGGCTGGGTGGTTCAGCGAAGCTTCAGCCACGATGGGTAACCCTCGCTTCAGCACGGTTCCCTAGCCGAAAGAGAGACTCACATGGGCAAGCTCAGGTTGTTCGTCGCGATGGTTCTGGGTCTACTCGTGGCGGGGACCGGTCTGACCGCTTGCACCGCCGACGACGGATCTTCTTCCGCCGATGCGTCGTCGTCATCTGAAGGCGAGCCGGCGACCCCGTCAGCCGACCCGTCTCCCTCAGCGGAGCCGGAGGTGTCCGAGCTTCCCCAAGGCGATGACCCCGTCGATCTCGACCCTGCCGACTTCACAACCAAGATCGACAACCCCTACTTCCCGCTGGTCCCGGGCGCGCGCTCGATCTACCGCGAGATCGATGAGAAGGGAAACCACCTCAAAGTCGTCGTCATCGTCACGAGAGAGACGAAGGAGATCGCTAACGGCATCACGGCCCGCGTCGTGCGTGACACCGTCACCGAGAACGGCGAGCTCATCGAAGACACTTTCGATTGGTACGCGCAGGACTCCGAGGGCAACGTCTGGTACATGGGCGAGAACACGGCCGAGTTCAAGAACGGGAAGATCACAACCAAGGAAGGCTCGTTCGAGGCCGGCGTCGACGGAGCGCTTCCGGGGATCATCATGCCCGGGGACCCACAGCCGGGGCTCGCGTTCCGCCAGGAGTATTACGAAGGCAAGGCCGAGGACAACGGCGAGATCCTCAGCCTCGAGGAGATGGCAGACGTCCCGATCGGCCACTTCGATAATTTACTGATGACCAAGGACACCATCACGATCGAGCCCAACGTGCTGGAGTACAAGCTTTACGCCAAGGACGTTGGCATGGTGTTGGCATTGGGCATCTCGGGTGGCGGCGGCCGAGAGGAGCTGGTCAGGACGGACAAGGTCTCCGTCACCGCCGGAACCGGACCCCTCGGCACCCCGAACCCTTAGCCCTTGGGGGAAGTGGGATCAAAGAAGACGATCCCGCGACGTGCAGCATGACTTCAAGCCGAGAGCTGTGCTTTATGGGTGGCCCCAACGGGATTTGAACCCGTGCTACCGCCTTGAAAGGGCGGCGTCCTGACCAGGCTAGACGATGGGGCCTCGGCGAACGAGCCTACAACGGTGCATGGGCGGGACTTCCGAAGACGCGGCGCGTCAGTCCTCGGCACCCGCGCGCCTAGTCCTCCGTGATCTCGACCCTCTCGAGAACGACGTCTTCGGCCGGCCGGTCCTGCGCGGCGGTCTCAACGGTCGAGATCTTCTCGACGACATCCATGCCGTCGGTGACCTCGCCGAAGATCGTGTGTTTGCCCGTGAGCCATGGCGTAGCTTTCACGGTCACGAAGAATTGCGAGCCGTTGGAGTCCGGACCTGCATTCGCCATGGCCAGAAGACCCGGCCGGTCGAGCTTGGGTCCGCCGGGAGGACACTCATCCTCGAACCTGTATCCGGGCCCGCCCGTTCCGCTCCCGAGGGGATCGCCACCCTGGATCATGAAGTCGGGGATGACGCGGTGAAAGATGGTGCCGTCGTACAGGGGCTCGCTCTTTCGTTCTCCATCATTCGGGTCCCTCCACTCGCGTTTTCCGGTGGCCAGGTCGACGAAGTTGGCGACGGTGATGGGAGCGTGGTCCGGCATGAGCCGTGCTTTGAAAGTGCCCTGTGAGGTTACGAACGTTGCGTCCGGCATCGAGTCCTCCCTTGTGGATGGACCAGGAATCCTAGTGCCGGCGATGCTCCTCAGTTGCCGGGGCGGACCGAGCCGGTCTTGACGACCACGAAATCCGGGGCCGTGACCAGTCCAAGGTCATGCAGGTCATCGTTGTTCCATCCACTGTTGGGCGCGCCGCTGATGTACATGTCCGAGCCGTTGTCCGCAACGATCATCCCGTAGCGCTTGAGGGCGCGGAGCACGACCTGGGCCTGGGGCCCGAAATGGCCGATGTCGAAGCTGCGCCTCAGTCTGAACCTTTGGCCCATCGCCGGCAGGTTCCTGCTCGTCAAAGAGGATGCGTTGTGACGCGCCGGATAGATGAAGTGACAGTGGCATCGCCGATTTTATCGGCAAGAGGGTTGCCGATACTTGAGGCGACGCTATCGTGAGTAGGTCGCTGGGGGGCGTGCCGACCGCAAGTTAGGAGACCAAGCTGGCCACATCCAGAACGATGGCTGCACGGCTGCTGGCTGCATCCGTCTTGATCGGGACCACGCTGGGACCGGTCTCCGCCGCGCACGCCCAGGCGGCCTTCAACGGCCCGATCGCGTTCCAGAGCAACCGCAGTGGCCTCGTGAACGTTTACGTGATGGACGCCCTGGGCGGGAGGCAGCGCAAGCTGACCACGAGTGGTGGTTACGATCCGGATTGGGCGCCGGCAGGCGAACGGATCGCGTATGCGAACGACCAGCGAAGCGCCAGCGGAGGTTTCGAGCTCTACCGAGTCAATGCCGATGGCTCGGGGCGCAGGCGCCTCACATCGAGCCCGGGCCGCGACGCCTTACCCGACTGGTCCCCAAACGGTACGCGTATCGCGTTCACGAGCGATCGGACATCGGACAGTGAGGTTTTTGTCATCGGAGCCAACGGCTCGAACCCTAGGAACCTTACGTCCAACCCCGCGGTTGACGAGGCCCCCGCATGGTCGCCCGATGGCACTCAGATCGCCTTCCACAGTACCCGCAGCGGGAGCGCCGACATCTTCGTGATGAACGCTGACGGTTCGGGAGTCACTCAGCTCACGACCGATGAAGCGCATGATGCGGAACCCACATGGGCCCCCGATGGCTCGAGGCTAGCCTTCTGGTCCAACCGTGATGGTGACGCAGACATCTATGCGATCGACCCTGATGGTTCGAATGAAACGAAGCTGACATTCAACGGGCGTCATGATCAGCAACCAGCATGGTCGCCCGATGGAAACAGCATCGCGTTCGCGACGGATCGCACCCAACGTGTTGGGGATGCGGAGATCTTCAGCATGAATGCGGATGGGACGTCTGCTCGGAACCTCACGCGCAATGCGGCCTTCGACGAGAGGCCCGATTGGCAAGCGGGACCCCTTTGCACGGTGCTCGGAACGGAGGGCGACGACAACTTGAACGGGACCGACGGGAACGATGTCATATGCGGGCTCGGCGGAGACGATGTGATCGTTTCCGGCCTCGGCGACGACATCGTCGTGGCCGGTGATGGCCATGACGTGATGTCGTCGAGTGGCGGCGTCAACCGGTTCCTCGGGGGGGCGGGTGACGACGAGATATCCGGCGGCAGGGGTGTGGACCGAGCGGGGGGTGGGGCCGGGCGAGATCTCATCACCGGCTTCGGAAGCGATGATCGGCTGCTGGGTGGCTCCGGCCAGGACATCCTCCGCGGGGTGGGAGGTCCGGACCTCCTTCAGGGAGGAGACGGGGCGGACATCCTGAAGGGCGGCGACGGAGCGGACGACCTGAACGGTGGGTCCGGGGTCGACGACTGCTCGGGAGGACCGGGAGCAGACCGCCTGGCCGGCTGCGAACGACGCCGCTGAGGCAGGCCCCTTGGGCGCCCGGCGCTTGCACCTCACGAAACGTGAGGATCACCGTCGGAACATGCGAGTGACCGCTCGTCCCGGCCCGTCTCGGGCTATCTACGTAGTTTTACGTATGTGCTCGCCTGGGGCGGGCGTCGATACGAGTAACTGGGAGCAGATCGACGCGCCAGGGGGCCCGTGGACAATCAGCCAGCCGTAACCGTCAAGCGTCTTCTCCCTTACGCGCTCGTAGCGACATTCATGGTCGCGGTGGCGCCACTGCTGATCACCGCCGGCCTCGAGGAGCGACTCGGGCTGCCCCTGTGGATCACCGTGCCTCTGGGCGCCCTACTTTCGCTCGTGGCGTCGTTCGGCGGCGCCGCCCTGTGGAAGAGATACCAGAGTTCGATGGATGTGGTCTTCGGGGACCTTCTCTTGTGGGGGTGGGTCAAGCGGATCCGGGTCGAGCGACGACTCGCCCGGACGACGAGACTCATCGGCGAGTCCGGCAAGGGATGGAGCGAGGATTCGACGCTCACTCCCCTCGAGCAAGCCGACGTCCTTCAGAAACTGGGGGCGGATCTCGAGGCTTCCGACCCCTACACCCACGGGCACACGAAACGCGTAACCAGGCATGCGTTCATGACGGCCAAGGCCATGGGGCTGGCTCCGGAGATGGTCGAGAACATCCGCGCGGCGGCATCCGTTCACGATGTCGGGAAGTTGTTCGTGCCGCTCGATGTCATTCGTAAGCCGGGTGCTCTCAGCGACGAAGAATTCGAGATGATCAAGGAACACCCGGTGCGTGGGGCCGAGCTGCTATCGGAGATGAGTTCACCGGAGATCGTTGCCATGGTCCGGCACCATCACGAGCGGCTCGACGGTCGTGGTTATCCGGACCGTCTAGGTGGCGAAGATATTCCTCTCGGTGCTCGCGTGATCGCGGTCGCCGATACTTTCGACGCGATCACGTCTACGCGCTCGTACCGATCTGCTGTCCGTCACCGTGAGGCGATCGAGATACTGAAGGAAGAGGCCGGGACTCAACTGGATCCCGCGGCTGTGACAGCGTTCTTGAGCTACTACTCGGGTCGCAGTTCCGTCGGTTGGTGGGCCACGCTTTCTACGGTCCCCCAGAGGCTGCTATCCGCGGTGCGCGCCTGGATCGAGAGCACCGGCATCAGCTTGGCTCACGGAACGGCAGCGGTTGCGGTAGCTGCCGTCGTGGGTGGAGTCGCGCCGGTGCAGACGATGTTGGGGCCGGATCGCAACCTCTTCGACGAGCAGTCGAGAGCGGTAGCGGTCGCTGCGGGGTCGGAGAGCCAAGCAGGGGCGTGGCCGGAAATGCCGGCTTCATTCTCAGAGCCAGGGTCCGGTGGCCGGGATCCAGATCACCACGCTTCTCAGTCCCGCAAGATCGGTGGATCGAGGGACGGCGACGAGCCTTCGGATGGGAGCTCCGATACAGGCGGCTCGGGAGGCGACGGTTCAACCGGAGGAGGGTCGGGGTCGCCCGGCACCGACCCGACCGATCCGGGGACGACCGATCCGGGGACGACCGATCCGGGCACCGGAGGCGGCGCGGGTTCCGGGGGGGCCGGCACCAGTGTCGGGGACGTTGTCGATGACACCGTGGACACGGTCGGTGGTGCGGTTGACGACACCGTCGGAACCGTCGACGGGATCGTGGGCGATACGATCGGAACCGTGGGAGACGTGGTCGACGGGGTTGGGGATGCGATCGGAGAGGTCGGAGGCCTCCTCAAGCCTTAAGGCCACTCCAATACCGGCAGTCTTTCCTAGCTCGGCACATGCCACGTGGACGGCCGGCGAGGCTGACCCAGGAGTGTCACATCACCTTCCCGGGTATGACTGCAACATGGCCGAAGCACATGTTGACGACCCGACAGTCACTCCCTATCGAGATGGGCCGATCCTGGTGCGAGGCCCGATCAAGCTCAACGACCAAGAGGGACGTCCGCTCCACACCCATCGGAAGACCGTCGCGTTGTGTCGCTGCGGGCGATCCTCGATCCGCCCTCTGTGCGACGGCACCCACAAGAGGATCGGCTTCACTGCTCCCGGGCGCGACGGGCGAGTCGATCCTGGATGCGAGCTCGAAGCTCCTTCGGAGGGGTCGCTGCCCGCTTGATCACGCCGCCCCGATAGGGAACTCCCCCGTTGACCGTTCGGTGCCACACCGCCCCCCACGCACAAAGTCCCCGTTCCGCCAACCACAACGGAGCGAACAGGGGCACGGTCGCCGGATAGACGTCCCGGCCCCCACCGCGCCGGCGTCCCACCTCTGCGAGCAGGACCACGGCCAGCCCGGCCGCGGCGATCGCTTTGTAGCGTCGCCGATACAGGGCCATCCCGCTCAACGGCACGAGGCTCAACCACGTCCCCATCCTGCCCGGCAGGGTGAAGTCGTCGTACGCCTGTCGGACCCTTTGGGACCAGAAGGCCGCGCGGTCCGGCGCCAGGTGTCTGACGAAGAGGTCGTTCGGTTGCGCCACCCTGGCTCCTCCGAACCGCATGCTTCGGATCAGCTCGAGATTCTCAAAGAGCACGTCGCCGTCGTAACCGCCAACGTCGAGGAACAACGACCTTCGCAAACCGAGGGCGGCGGGGAAGTGCACACCGAGAGCGCGGTTCAGCAGGATCCGGGCCTCATCCCATTGGGCATGCCATGGCGTTGGATCGAAGAAGCTCTGGGCGATGACGAGGTCGTGGTTCCCGAGCTCGTTCACCACCCGCTCGATCGATGAATCATCGAAACGGATGTCATCGTCGGCGATCACGACCGCGTCGGTCCCCGCAGAACGGATCCCGGTGGTGACGCCATTCACCTTGCCGTTGGCGAAGTTGAGCGACGGATCCGGTGGGATGTGCTTGACGTAAGTCGACCACGATCCGGAATGATGCTCGTACACCTTCGAGGGCGATCCATCGACCACGATGACATCCAAATGGCCAGCGAGCCAGCGCAGGTAGTGGGTCATCTCGGCCGAGCCACACGTGTCGTGCCACCGCAATGGCAGAACGTACGTCGCGTCTAACCTCAAGGCCGCGATGGAACCGACTCGTGCCAGAGGAGCGAAGACTTGCCGGCGTCCCACGAAGACAAGAGATGCTCTGCCCACGTTCGCTCCATCGCGAGAAGACATCGCGCTCCCCATAGGACGTCCGCAGCAAGTTCGGGTTCGTCGCGCACGAAACCGCCCACCAGGTCATGGATAGCGATAACTTCGTGCACGGAGTCGGCCTCGACGTGCTCGTCGAAGAAGGCCGTTGCGTCTCCGTCGTAGCCGAGACGCCGCAACCCCTTGGCATACCGGCCGTTCGGTTCCGACGAGGTTGTTTCGAAGGTAGCCAGGTGTCCGATCCCGGCACCTCGCAGCCGGCGGTTGAGGCCGAACAGCGACATGAGATTGACCGTCGCGAGCGTGACGCCGGGGAGTCGGTTGATGTAGGCCCCGTACGACGGATCGAGTCCCAGTGCATGCATCGCTCGCGCGAAGAGAACCGAATGGATCCGGTCTGCGTGACCCCCGCCGTACTCGTCGCTCTGGATCTCGACCAGAGCGGCTTTAGCCGGCGTGCGTAAACGCGGGATGATCCAGGTATGAGGATCTGCTTCTTTCAGCTGGTACGCGGACCGGTGAGTAACGAACTCCCGTACTTGTTCGATCGTCGCTTCATGCTCGATGAAGCTCGAGAGAGACCGCCCTTCCTCGTGGGCGATCGATTGCAGAAGGGCATCGATGATGACGGGCGCATCTTCGTCGCCCTGCCATACGAAGTCGCGTAGAGCGCTTTCAAAGGCTCGCTCCAGGTGGCCCCGGAGCTCGATCAGGGTTGGGTCCCACTCCCATCGCGCGTCGACGCCCTCGATCGAGGTGTAGTGAAGCTCGTAACAGAGGTAGAGCGCCAGATGGAGATCATCGCTCGTCAACGGATCCGCGCCCGGGGGACCTGGCGACTCGGCCCCCGGTGGGCACGTTCGGAGACTATCGATGACAAAGCCGCTGATCGGGCCGCGAGGCGCGGGAAGTAGCATGCATCTCCTCGAGTCATTCACCGAGCGAAGCAGGTCGCTCCTGTGTCCTCGACCCTACCCAGCCTTTCACTATCCATGTCGTCGGCTACAGGGTCAGCCCCAGGCGTTCCCAATCGGAGATCAACGATACGGCCAGCAGCAGCAGCTGAAGCCACCCGCCCTGGTCCGGCTCCGCCACCGTTGGTGGCGGAGGCTACCTCGATAGGGGTTCCATCGACGGGCTCGGGGTACAGCCGGGCAGGTCTGTGGAAAGAAACGACCCCGGGAGCTTCAGACAGGTTCAACCTCCAAAGCGATACGCAGTGGGACGTGAACGAATGCTAACGCGGCCGCTCCTCGCCACCTTCTGCTCACCCCTTCCTCCCGTGGGCCTGTGAGCCGGCGTTGTGTGACCCTTTAACTCACCCGGCCCCCTTCTTTTAGGGTGCGAGGGTTATGCCTGGACCATCCGCTCGTGCAAGAAGCCAGCTCCCTCGGTTCGCCCGTGGCGACGGGCGTGGAGTTCCCGCCCCATCTGGAACCGATGGGCCGGATCCTCCGTCCAACTGTCAGGTGCGGAACAGCCACGCAGTACCTGCCTACGCGAGCCTGGACGCCGACCGAACTACTCGAGAGGGGACGCGCGCCATGGGTTCGGATAGAGCGCCGGCTTCGGGGCCGCTCGAACTCGCCCTCGTTATCCCTGCCTACAACGAACAAAACAGGTTGCCCCGCACGCTCGATCGTCTCGCCGAAATGTCTCGCGATTCTGGGCTTTGCATCCACGTCCTCGTGGTGGACGATGGAAGCGAGGATGGGACCGCGGCGTGCGTACTCGCACG
>JALZJQ010000013.1 GCA_030859685.1 Actinomycetota bacterium
TGTCGATCGCCACGCCCCAGGAGTGAACCGACCACGAGGTACCGCCGGTCTTCGCGCGACATGCATAACCCCAGACTCCGTAGTCCGCGGCTTTGAGTTTCTCCTCCTTGCGCATATGGCCGACGACATTGTGCCCGATGTTCCGCGCCAGGCGCTGGTGGTAATAGAGATAGCCTCCCGTGCCGCGGCCCCCCGCGGATGGGTAGTAGGTCCGAGCATCGTTCGCGCGGCGCCCGCAGTGACGCCCGAACAACTGCTTCAAGCCGTACAGACCGGTGGGCTGATCGGGGATCGTCTTTGTCGAGTGATCGTGTTGCCACCCCGGGGGGGTGGGGCTGGAAGACGGGACCGGGCCCGTCGAAGGCAGACCCGATGGATCGGGACTTGAGACCGGTACGCCGCTCGGGTCGGCCGAGGGGCCCGAGGTCGGGATCGGCGTCGGTGTAGGGGTTTGGGCGAAAGCGGTTGCCGGAAGCACCGAGACCGCTAGCGTCGCCGCAACGAACGCGGCGACCCGGATGGAGGTCTTCGGTCTGGCACGCGTCAAGATCGCTTCCTCCCGTTCGTCTTGTCGTCGGAGCGAGCACCAGCCCGCCGGCGAGCGAGGCCCTCATTCATGGCTCGCTGGTCGCCTCCCGCACTACGCCGGATTGGGGAACCGGCGCGGCCCGTCACAACTATCCATAAGGTCGGCGCGAGAGCAAAGACCTTGAGCCGTCGGTCGGGTTCGAGAGCCTGGACTGCTTGAGACCTCTCGAACAACCCATACCTCGCATTGCCGAAGATGGCGTCGGCGGGCAGGGTGCCCCAACCGGGGTGAGTTGCGGGCAGGGTGCCCCAACCGGGGTGAGTCGGGCGCTGCGAGCGGCCACCGGAGCACGGGTTCGAGATCAGGGCCGCTCCCAGCCGTCCGTGACCCGGGCTATCCGTTCGGCAATCTCCGACGCCGGCATGCTCGTCAGGTTGCCGCGCTCGACGACGGTGCGCCCACCGACCATCACGGATGAGATGGCGGTCTGTTGCATCGAATGGACGATGTTGCGATCGAGCATGCTCAACGGGTGCAGCGAGAGATCATCGAGGTCCAGGCCGACGACATCGGCGAACCTTCCTGCCTCGATGGTGCCGCAGTCGAGACCGAGCAGGTCCGCGCCGGCGCTGGTGCCGAGTCGGAAAGCCGTGGCCGCATCGAGCGCGCCGCCATGCGTCAAACGGGCCTTCGCGACGAGCGAGGCCATCCTCATCTCATCGAACACGCTCTGGCGATTGTTCGCGCACCCTCCATCGGGTCCCAGAGCAACGCGCACACCGCGCTTCAACATCTCGGGAACGCGCGCGATCCCGTCGCCGAGGAATGCGTTCGCGCCCGGACAATGCACCACGCCCGCTCCGGCTTCCACTAGAAGATCGATCTCCGCGTCGTCAACCCAGACCGTATGGATCGTGACGAGGCGAGGGTCGAGCAGCCCCTCTCGAGCCAGGAGCCGAACCGGCGTATCGCCGTATCGAGCCTCGACCTGTTCCCTCTCGTACGACGCCTCGGCGAGGTGAAGGTGACATGGAACGTCTAGCTCGCGCGCTAGGTCGAGTGCGATGGCAACCGTCTCCGGCGAGGCCGCGTGAAGCGAGTGTGGCGCCGGCTGCACGGAGACCAGGCGGTCGTGCTGGTGCGCCTGCGACAGAGCACGGCAACGATCTGCCGCTTCGAGAGCCGGTTCCCGATAGCGGGACGGAGCGTCCGTCGGAGCCTCGGGGTCGTAGAAGGCGCGGGCGAACACCAACCTGATGCCGAGATCAGCCGCGGCCTTGAGAACCATCTCCGCGTTCTGGTTGGAAGCGTCGTGCAGATAGAAAAAGTCCACGGTCGTAGTGACCCCTGCGAGCAATGCCTCGGCGAAAGCGAAGAGGGCCCCCGCATAGATGGCGTCGGCATCGAGCCGTTCGGAGAACGGATAGAGGACGTCGTCCCGCCAGCTCGAGAAGGGTCGATCGTCGGCGAAGCCTTTGAACAGGTTCTGGAACGCGTGGCCGTGGGCATTCACCGTCCCCGGGACGATGGCGGTCCGGCCCCAATCATCAAGGGTGACGTCATCCGACAGGGACGCGCGCTCCACGACGTCGCTGATCCGATCGCCCTCGATCACGATGGCGCGCCCCGACTCGAATCCGTCGCCGGCGTGGATCAGCTCGGCGGTGAGGGCTTTCATGTCATGTGCCGTCTTCTTCCCTCCCGAATGGTCGCTCGGCGATTCATAGGGTGGATCCCGGGGCCATCGTCTTCTCTTTCGGGTGGTTCCTCGTCTCCCTCTCGGGTGGTTCCTCGTCTCCCTCCCGGGTGGTTCGTCTCCCCTTCGGTGGTTCCTCGTCTCCCTCTCGGGTGGTCCTCGTCTCCCTCCCGGGTGGTTCCTCGCTCGGCGATTCAGAGGATAGAGGGATTCCTGCGGCGCCCCCGCGCGCCGGACTAAAGTGCCGGTGTGACCGTTCTGGTTGGCAAGGATCTGACGCTCGAGGATGTCGTAGCGGTGGCCACCGGTGGCGCCGCGGTAGACATCGCCCCGCAGGTAGCGGACCGGATGGAGCCCGCTCGGCGGATCGTCGCGGAAGTCGTCGCATCGAAACGCACCGTTTACGGCATCTCAACGGGTCTCGGCGATCTCGCCAACGTGCGGATCGATCCGGCCGAGGCCGAACGCGTGCAACGCGACATCCTCAGATCTCATGCGACCGCAGTCGGCCCACGCCTTCCGTCCCACGTCGTGAGAGCGATGATGCTGCTCCGCGCCCGCACCTTCGCGTTCGGCATCTCCGGTATCCGTTTCGAGATCCTCGAGCGTCTCGTCGACATGCTCAACGCGGGAGTCCACCCCATCGTCCCGTCTCAGGGGTCTCTCGGCGCGTCCGGCGACCTAGCCCCGCTGGCACACCTTGCGCTTCCCCTGATGGGCGAGGGCGAGGTGGAGATCGACGGACAGGTCATCGACGGCGCAAGTGGCCTCCGGTCGAAGGGCATCGACCCGATCGAGTTGACACACAAAGAGGGGCTGTCGCTGGTCAATGGAACAGAGGCCATGCTGGCCCTGGGGATCCTCTCGGTCGTCGGCGCCGAACGACTGGCGCGCGTCGCCGACGTGACCGGCGCGATGACTGTCGAGGCCTGCCTTGGAACGGACAGGGCATTCGATCCAAAGTTGATCGCGCTCCGCAAGCATCCCGGTGCGGTATCGGTAGCCGGCAACCTGCGCGCGCTCCTGTCGGGCAGCGCGATCGTGTCGTCGCATCGCCACTCAGAACACCTCGTTCAGGACGCCTATTCGCTGCGCTGCATCCCTCAGGTACATGGTGCATACCGGGACGGTCTCGCCTACGTCCGATCCACGCTCGAGGCGGAGCTGGCCTCCGCGATCGACAATCCGTCTGTGATGGTGGACACGCAGGAGGTCCTTTCGGGAGGGAATTTCCACGGTGAGGCGCTGGGCCTTGCGCTCGACCATCTCGGCTTGTGCCTGACGGGATTCGCCACGATTGCGGAGCGGCGGGTGGCGCGTCTCGTGGATCCGGATCTCAACAACGGACTGCCCGCCTTCCTCACCGAGGATCCGGGCCGGCGATCCGGTTTCATGATCACGCAATACACCGCGGCCTCACTCGTTTCGGAGAATCGTTCGTTGTGCTGGCCGGCGTCCTCCGATTCGATCCCCAGCTCCGCCGGGCAAGAGGATCACGTCAGTATGGGGATGACGTCGGCGCGCAAGGCAGCTTCGATCCTGGCGAACGTCCAGCACGTCATCGCGATCGAAGCTCTGGCGGCCGCGCAGGGTCTCGACCTGAGAGAGCCGCTCGAGCCCGCCGCCGGAACGGGGGCTGTCCACGACTTCATCAGGACCATGTCGCCGAGGCTGGACGAGGATCGGCCCCTGTCGAAGGAGATCGAAACGCTGTCGGCTGCCATCGTTTCGGGCGAACTCCTCGGGGCCGTTGAACCCGTCACGGGCCCTCTGCACTAGACGTACGAACGCTCGCGTCACCAGTCGATCAGACAGCGAACCTCAGACCCTTCCAGGACGTCGAATCCTCAAGGGGCCAGAAGCGCCTTCACAGTGCCGGCGAGGAGGGACTCGCATTGCGTCTCCGAACGTTACTTGTGGTGACCGTCGTTGCGGGCCTGCTCCTCACGCCTTCCGCGGCCTTCGCCGGCGGTGGTTGGTTCTCGGGAATCGATCTACAGGGTCGCTACCTCGGGATCGGCGAGAGTCTGACCTTCCGGTCCGAGGTCATGTTTCGGAATCTCGAAGACGCAGAGAGAGCACGTGACTCCGGCGAGTTCCACGCCTACCTGGTCCGCGGCATCGATCACCGCGCCTTGAATGAAGCGACGTTGGTAGCCGAGCCGAAACACTGGTGGTCACCCCCGAAGGAGTTGAGACTCATCGGCGATGTTCGGCTCTCGAAATGGAACGCGAATCTGGCCGTGGCGACAGCGGAGATCGATGTTCCTGAAGTTACGCCGGGCTCATACACCCTCATGCTTTGCAACCTTGGTTGTAGCCGGCCACTGGGGAACCTGTTTCCCCTACAAGTCCGAGTTTCACCGGACGCCCTTACGGCTCAAACCGCTCGGAAACTCGAGCGGACAAACCTCCAGTTTGATCTGACCCTCGCACGCGTCCGCAGGGATGTGCGTCGAAACAACAGACAGCTTCACGCCATGACGGTTGCATCCGCCGACTCAGCGGAAGTCATCGCGCGTTTGCAAGACAAGATCTCATCGCTGGATACTGAAGCTCCCTCAACGCCGTGGCTGCTTCATATGCTGTTCTTCCTCGCTGGGACAGCTGCCGTCCTCGTGGCCAGGCGATCCGGGCGACGGGTTCGTCCTGCCTCCCCAGACCCCCTCGCTTTACGCGCGCCAGATGACGCTAGAGAACTGATCTCCAACAGATAAGGCCTGGCGAGAAGGGTCAGGGTTTCGCCCGCCATTCGTGCCCGGGAGCGACGTGAGCGAGCTGGCCTCCGCACACGACCGCCACCACGGGATCGTGATCGGCGCGGTAGGGCACGTGTTCGAAGCTGGGGCCCTCGACCACCACGGCATCGGCGCGGAGGCCGGGGGCCAGGCGGCCGACCTCATCCTCCAGACCGAGTGCGACCGCCGCGTTTACCGTCGATGCCGCCAGTGCCTCGAGTGGACGCAAGCCATAGGTACGGCATGCGAGCGCGATGACGAACGACATCGAAAGGATGGGAGACGTTCCCGGGTTGAGGTCCGTGCCGAGCGCAACGATGGCGCCGGCGTCGATCAGGTTGCGCGCCGACGGCTTCCGTTGCTGGAGCAGAGTGAAGGTAGCCCCCGGCAGGAGAACGGCCACAGTGTCGCCAGCCCCGATGTCGTGCATCGCATCCGGCGAGGTGTGATTCAGATGGTCGGCGGTAGCGAACCTCCATCGAGCCGCAAATGAAGCCGCCTGCCCGTCTTCGAGTTGATCGGCGTGGACGCGCATCCGCAAGCTCAGGGGTCTCGCCGCCTCGGCCAGCCGGGCCGCGTGTTCCAGGGCGAACGCGATCGACTCGACGTAGATATCGCAGGCCTCCGCCAGGCCCTCTTCCGCGACCGTAGGCAGCAGGTCCGAAGCCACCTCGCCGATCCACTCCCCCGCCGACTTCTCCTTCGGGATCGCGTGCGCGGCGAGGCACGTCGTCGTGGTCGTCTGGGGCACCAGGGACGCCAGCGCGCGCGCCAGCCGCAGCTGCCTGAGCTCTCCGGCGATCGACAAGCCATAGCCGGACTTCATCTCGAATGTCGTGGTGCCTCGCGCGAGCATCGAGTTCGCAAGCGACCCGCCGAACTCGAGGACCTCTGCGTCGGACGCTTCACCCAGCATCCTGGCCGAGCGGAAGATCCCACCATCTTCGCCGTGCAGGGTTTCGTACCGCGCGCCACCCAGCCGCGCTGCGTCTTCGTCGGCTCTCCATCCGAAGAACGGAAGATGCGTGTGACAGTCGACGAAACCCGGAACCACCGTGCAACCGGAAGCGTCGAAGCCTCCCTGGCCCGTGACGGCCGGCCCCACTTGAGCGACGCGATCCCCCTCGAAGGCGACCGAGGCGTTGGCCACGACATCGATCGAGGCCAGGTCCGGCCCGCGCACCGGGCTGGAGGCGAAGGGTACGAGCGACGCTGCATCGCGGATCACGAGAGAGTTCATCGATCGCCCCGGTCTCGCGCTCGGCGATCCACCTTTTGAAAGGCGAAGGTCCCGTCGTCCCGTTCGACCCGTTCGATCTCGCCTCGCTCCACGAGGTAGACGAGGTGGGCCAGAGCCTCTCCCAACGCCAGGCGGCGCTGGAAGTTCAAGAGCGTCGTGCCGAAGATCTCATCGGTGATCTCGTCCGCCGACCGCTGCTCGTGGCGGATCACCTGGAGGATCGAGCCGAGACGGCGATCGTGGTGCCGCGCGATAACGCGTGCGCGCGCTCCCCCGTCGTCGAAGGGGCGACCGTGACCGGGAAGCACGAGCGCGGGGTCCAACGCTTCGATCTTGTCCAGGGAAGCGAGGAACTCGCCCAGAGGGTCGTCCGTCTCTCCGTGCCGGAAATCGATGTGAGGTGTGATGGCCGCGAGAAGGTGATCGCCCGACAGCAGCGCCCGTTCCTCGGGTGACCATAAGCAGATGTGGGAGCTCGAGTGACCGGGGGTATGCACGACTTGCCAGGTGCGGCTCCCCACGACTATCTCCTCGCCTCCCTCGAGCCACGTGCCGGCATCGACGACCCCGGAGATGAAGGGACTCCAGTCCTCGAAAGCCGTGAGCTCTTCGACCTCGGAGGGACCCACACCGTGCTCGGCGAAGGTTTTCCGGAGGCCAGCGATCGTGTCCTGGGGGTTCCGGTAGAAGCCGAGATCGAACTCTGCCGCCTTGTGCATCCAGAGCTCGCATCCGCTTCTCTCTACCATTCGAGCGGCCATGCCGTAATGATCGATGTGGGTATGCGTGATCACCAGCCTGCGAACGTCTGGCACCGCGACATCGCAGACCTCGAGTGAGCGCACCAGGGCGTCCCAACCGTGGTCGCCCTCCTCCGAGGGCGCGAAGATCCCGCAGTCAACGAGTGTTGCACCGTCCGGTTCTGTCAAGAGGTACGCATTGACTCGATCGAGTCCGGGGAAAGGCAGTGGAAGTACCAGGCGGAAGACGCCCGGCAACGGCTCCCGCCGGCGCGGTGACCTCAAAGACGACTCGCTCTAGGTTGCACCCGGCGAGCCCTACTCGTGCAGCTGTTCTTTGATAACGAACGAGATGCGAACGAGAACCCGGTACTTGAGCTCGCCGTCCGAGACGAGGCCGTCGATGCGTTCGACCTCGAAGGCCGTTACGCCTTGAAGCGTCAGGCTGGCCCGGTGCACCGCCGCACCCACGGCCTCTTCGATCGTGTTTCCGGTCGCCGTGAGGTCAATGGACTTCTCGATCGACATCGCGCATACCCCCTTATCGGAACTGGGGTCATCCTAGTGGCGACCCGAAGGGGTCCGCCATGAAGGGCGCGCGCTAGCGCGCGATGGGCGACGTGAAGGTGGGAGTGCGGTGACAGCGGACCGCCGGCCGGTGCGCGGCGACGGCTCGACGACGGTGATCCTTCGCAAGCACGTCACGCGAGAGGACGAACCACCACTTGGCCGGAGGTAGCTGCAACGAAGCATCCCGAGGACCGGAGAGCCACGGACAACTGCGCTCTTGTTCCATGACTCATCTCTTCCCCGTGACGCGGAAAACATGATTCCCTTTCGCCGGGCATGCCCGCTTATGTCCGAAACACCCAGGAAAAACTTTTGGATCCCCCCAGTGGGTTGCCGCAGGCCGGCACGAAGTGTCGGCCGCTAGCCGGGCTGTGGTCAGCAGCCGGCCGCGTGCGGGCATAAGAATCAGACGGCGACCTCGTGGAGAGCGAGCACCTCGTGGCGGATGCGTTCGAAGGCGTCCACCACCTCCGGATCGAACTGCCGTCCGCGCCCCCCTGCGATCTCCTCGAGAGCCCGGTCGAGGCTCCACGCTTTCTTGTAGGGCCGCTTATGGATGAGTGCGTCGAAGACGTCCGCCAGCGCCACCACCCGGCCGATCACCGGGATCTCGGGGCCCTCCAGTCCGCGGGGGTAGCCGCCGCCTGCCCATCTCTCGTGGTGTGTCATAGCGATCTCCTCGGCCAGTCGCAACAGCTCGAACCGATTCTCAGAGAGGATCCGGGCTCCGATGACGGTGTGGTCCTTCATACGGTCGAATTCAGCCGGGGATAGATGCCCCTCCTTCAAGAGGATGGCGTCGGGGATCCCTATCTTGCCGATGTCGTGCAGCTGGGCAGCGCGGAAAACCAGATCGCCGTCGCCATCCGGAGCCACGCCAAGCTCGAGCGCCAGGAGCGCCGCAGTGCGACCCACCCTTTCGGTGTGCCGCAAGGTCGCGTCATCGCGATACTCCGCAGCCAACGCAAGACGCTGGAGGATCTCGACCCTCAAGTCCTCCAGCTCGCGCGTCCGCTCTCGAACCGCCAGCTCCAGCATGCGATTCTCGTCCTTCAGCGTCTCGTGCAACATGCGGGTCTCGAGCAGGTTTCGCACGCGGAGCAGCGCCTCGGCGCTATCGAACGGCTTAGTCAGGAACTCCTTGGCTCCACCTAGGAGGGCTCGCTGACGCATCTCCGGTGACGTGTCGGCAGTAAGCACCAGGATCGGGAGATGTGTGCGGGGCGAGGTCCGGTGCGACAACTTGGCCATGATCTCGAGTCCACCCAGTTGTGGCATGTGCAGATCCAGGATCACCAGGTCGGGGTCGCTCTCCTCGATCGTGGGGATGGCGAGCCACGGATCCGTAACCCCGATCACGTTCAGGTAACCGTCCAGGGCCAGGACTTCGGTAAGCAGCTGCACGATCGAGTCCGAGTCGTCGACGACCACTATCCGCGCGGCCCGCAGGGCCTCTTTCATCGTCAAGACCGCCGTTCTTCCTAGTCCGCCCCGGTAGGGCTTGGACTGCGGGTATTCGACCGGCGGGACGTAGTTCCTGCTAGGGGATCCAGGATTTCGCGGTTTTTTCCGCCCACTCCGAACGAATCGACCCTATCGGGGTGCCCAATGAGCTCGGACGGGGTTGCCCCAGGCTCGAACGGGGTTGCCCCCGGGCTCGGACGGGGGTGCCAGACTGGAAACGGTGCCGCGCGCGCGTCGACCTAGACGTAGCCCCTCAGCTCGGCGGCGCGCGCCACTCGCTCGACGGCGATGTCGAAAGCCGCATCCCTCAGTGATGTCTCGTCGTGTTCGGAGCGCGAGAAGACTGCATCCGTCGCCTTGGTCATCCGCTTCTTGAGCTCGAAGTTGACGTTGTCGAGCTCCCACCGGAACTCCTGGATATTCTGAACCCACTCGAAGTAGGAGACCGTCACGCCGCCGGCGTTCGCCAGGATGTCCGGCACGACCATCACCCCGCTCTCGGCGAGAACCTTGTCGGCCACCGGAGTGATCGGACCGTTCGCCGCCTCCACGACGAGTTGCGCGTGCACCTTCTCGGCGTTGTCGCTGGTGATAACGCCCTCGATCGCGGCCGGGATCAGGATGTCGCATTCGATCTCGAGAAGCTCGTCGTTCGAGACGCGGTCCCCGTCCTCGTGATCCCCGACCGTCTCGGCATCGGCAGCGAAGGAATGGAGGTCCTGGATGTCGAGTCCCTCCTTGTTGTAGATGCCGCTGGTCACGTCGGAAACCGCGACGACCTTCGCACCCGCCTCGCTTGCCAGCCGCGCCGCCCAGTAGCCGACGTTCCCGAATCCCTGGATCACGACCGACGCATCGCGGAACTGCATGTTGCGCTTCTTGGCGATCTCCCGCGCGCAGATGACGACCCCGCGCCCGGTAGCCTCCTCACGACCGGGCGAGCCACCCAACTCGACGGGCTTGCCCGTGACGATGCCGGGCGTGTACCCATACTTCTGTCCATATGCATCCATCATCCAGGCCATGGTCTGCGCGTTCGTCCCCATATCGGGAGCGGGGATGTCGCGTTGCACACCGATGATGTAGCCGATCATGGAGGTGAACCGGCGAGTCAAACGCTCGAGCTCGCCCTCGGACAGTTCCCTGGGGTCGCACTGCACGCCTCCCTTGGCGCCGCCGAAGGGGACGTCGACCAAGGCGTTCTTCCACGTCATGAGGGCAGCGAGCGCCCGAACCTCGTCGAGGTCCGCGCTGGGATGGAACCGAACGCCGCCCTTGTAAGGCCCTCGGGCACCGTTGTGCTGGATCCTGTACCCGCGGTGCACCTTGATGAATCCGTCATCCATCTTGACGGGGACCTGAACGGCCATCTCTCTGTACGTGCTCGCGAGCACGGACCGCATCTCGTCCCGCAGGTCGAGTCGGTCGGCGGCGAGATGAAAGAAGTAGGTCGCCGCCTCGAACGGAGTCATCTCATCGTGAGCCTCGACCACGGGCGGGGCCGAACCCATCTCGGTTGCGGTATCTCTCGATTCCTCGAGGGCTTCTTGCTCCTCGGGTTCGTCTGGTTTCGTCTTCTCAGCGGACACGGTTCCCCCCTACTTGGCCGGTGCGATGACCTCCACTGTCTCGTCTACCCGCTCCGTCACACTTCTCAACTCCCCCGACAAGAACGCCCGGGTGTGCTCGTACGACAGATCTATGAGCTGTGCCGTGAAGTCCATCGAGGCGAAGGGGACATAGAAGTCCAGCGGAGCAGCCGGGATGAGGATCAGTTCGACCTTCGAGGAGTACAGCGGGGCCTCGATCTCGAAGCGTTGAGAGCGGGCCAGCCCGAAGGCGTGGACGAGGTAGTCGATGGGACGGTTGAGCGGCCTGTGCTGCGCGTTGTTCTGCGCTGTGGCATCCAGGACGTAGACCGTGCGGGCTCCCATCTCCACGGCGGGAGCGATAGGAACGTTGTTTGCGACGCCTCCATCGATGTACTTGTGGCCCTCGATCTCGACCGGTGGGAAGATCCCGGGCATCGCGATCGAGGCGAGCAGGGTTGGCAAGATCTCGCCCGAGGTGAAGGTGCGATCCTTGCCGGTGGCCAGGTCCGTCGCGAGGATCCCTAGAGTTAGCTGTGCATCGTCGAAGACTGCGTTGCCGATACGCGTGGTAACTAGCTTGCGTATGCCGCTGTTCTCGAAGATCCGATTCCCCCGGACGAGCATCCGGGCCCACGAGGCCTTGAAGCGACCCCCCGGGAACAGATCGGTGTCCTGGAGACCCCTCCAGATCGTCTCGAGACGGTCCGTGCCCGCCGCGGTCGGATCCAGCGCCAGGAAGGTGGCGTTAAGAGCGCCGACCGACGACCCGACGACCATGTCCGGCATGACCCCATGCTCGAACAAAGCACGCATCTGGCCCACCTGCAGTGCACCGAGCGGCCCTCCCCCTGAGAAAGCGAAGGCGACGCCTCCCCGCCGACGGGAGGCAAGTCTCTTGAGCCATTGGGCCCTCGAGGGATAAGACTTCATCTCACTCTCATGCGCACATCATCGGCCCATCCGCCCGTTTGTTGAGAGATCCCGGATCGACCAGGTCCTCAGCGGCTGGCCTTCTTCTTCGCGCTGGAGGCGGTCTTGCGAGCCTTCTTCGTCGTCTTGGCCGACTGAGCCCGCGCCTTGCTCGCTGCCGCCGAACTCTTTGCGCGCGCTGCGGACGTCGAGGACTTCGCCGCCTTCTTCGTGGCGTCCGCCGCCTTCCGGGCGGTCTTCCGAGCGGTCTTCGCTTCCTTCGATCCGCGGACCGTTCGCGCGCCCTTACGAGACCGATCCACGGCTGTCTTCACGAGCGCCACGGCCGCTCCGGCCGCCACTTTGGCAGCATCTCCGGCCACCTTCGCCGACTTCTTGGCCCGCTTGGCCTCGCGGGTCTTGGACACCTGCTTGGCCGTCTTGCCGGCCGTGTCGACGGCCTTCTTGCCGACGTTCGACATGCTCTTCGCCGCGACCTTGATCTGCTTGCTCGCCTGTGCCCTCTGCTTCCTGGGTCTAGCCATTGAGGCCCTCCTTCGTGTGTGTGGCACGAATCTACCCTCTCAGCCGGGCCCCGGTTCGGCGCGCCGGGGTTCGCTCCGGAGGACCTACCGATCGAGGTGGATCCGCAGCCAGGTGCGACGACCGCAGGCCGGGCAGCGGAACCAGGAATGGTGATACTTCACTACCGGCAGATGGAAATGCACCGGGAACATGAGGGCAGCCAGCTCGACGAGAGAGACGCGCGTTTCCTCCCTGCACGACGAGCACTCGACGGTGCACGTCAGAGGTTTGCGTTCGGTGGCGCTGTAGAGCGCGTGCTTGCCGATCGGTCCATCGATCATGGAGACGCGTCTTCGATGACGGTGGCGAGCTCCCGATAAGCCTCCGCCCCCGGGTGACTCGGAGCGAAGGAGACGATCGACCTCCCCGCCTGCGTGGCCTCGGCGAAACGGATCGATTTTCGCACGGGCGGTTCCAGCATCGGAACGCCGTAGCGACTGCCGATGTCGGCAAGAACCTCACGCGCGTGGCGGGTGCGCCCGTCGAACATGGTTGCGACGAGACCGATTACCTCGAGATCCGGGTTGGTGAAGTGACGGATGTCGCCGAGAGTCTCGATCAGCTGACCCACAGCCCGATGCGAGAGCGCCTCGGCGAGCAACGGGATCACGACTTCCTGCGCCGCGGTCAACCCGTTGATCGTGAGGATGCCGAGCGAGGGCGGGCAGTCGATCAACACGTAGTCGTACATCGGAAGCACTTCCCTCAAGGCTCGCTCGAGCGCGTACTCGCGTCCGGTTTTGGCCAGCAGAACGGCCTCCGCGCCTGCGAGGTCGATGTTCGCGGGCACGAGATCGACCTCGCGCGTCTGGATGACCTTCTGCATGGGAAGTTTGCGGACGAGCACATCGTTGATCGTCTCGTCGAGCGAGTCGGGATCGATCCCGAGCGAGTACGTCAACGCTCCCTGTGGATCGAGATCGACGGCGAGCACGCGCTTTCCGCGCTCGCCGAGTGCAGCTGCGATCGACACTGTCGTCGTGGTCTTGGCAACGCCGCCCTTCTGACTCGCGAACGCGATGATGCGCACGATCTAGGGCCCGTCCGCCGGTGGGAAGTTCACGTCTATCCCGAGCTCGACAAGCAATCCCTTGACCTCGCTTGGGGGCCACCCGCGATCGCGCAACGCGAGGACGAGACCGGCCGCCGCCTCGGTCATGTCCTCACTTTGCAATGATTCGTAGCCGTCGAGGAAGCCACGCGCGTAATCCCAGGAGACGTACTCGTCGGGATCCGGCTCGAAGGCGGGCTCGTGCACGGGGGGCTCGCCCTGCTCGAGCATCTCCTTGAGGTTGCCCGCGAGGAGGTCCCAAGCCAGGAAGTGGTCTTCCTCGCAGTCGCCACAGTAGAAAACCGTGCCCTTGAACCCTTTCGGGCCGAGGACTTCCTTCAGGACCTGAACGTCGACGAGGTCCTGCCGCAAAGCGTCCCGTTCCTCTTCGCTTATCTCCGGTTGAGACTCGTCGTCGAACGAACCCGTGGGATCTGACATGGGTTCATCGTATGCGCTCGGGGCGCGTGGCTACCTCAGAACGTACCGAGGTAAGCGTCGAGCAGAGGTTGCCCCAGCATCAACGCCAGAACGGTCCCGAGAGCCAGGAAGGGGCCGAATGGGATCTCCGTCTTCCGGCTGCCGCCTTGAGCCGCCAGGACGCCGATGCTGATCACACCGCCCAACAAGAACGACAAGAACATCCCGACCAGGACGAGACCGGGACCCTCGATGAAGCCGAGGAAGGTGCCGAGGACGAATCCCAGCTTCACGTCACCCAAGCCCATCCCCTGGGGGTAGATGAATGCGACGACCAAGAAGAAGCCACCGAAGATGGCGGCACCGATAGCCGCATCGAACAGGCGATCGAGGTTTCCGTCGATCAGCGCGGCTGCGGCCAAGCCCGCCCAGCCGGCGACGAACAGCGGATACACGACGCGGTTCGGTAGGAGCTTGTGTCCTAGGTCGATGATCGTCAGCACGATCAACGTCCAGAAGAACGCCGCGTAAGTTGCGGCCGTGACCCAGCCGGAGACCGACAGGTCGTTGGGGGACACGACGAACTTGTACGCGGCGAAGACGAAGAGAGCCCCGGTAGCCAGCTCCGTCATCGGATAGCGCGCGCCTATGGGGGCGGCGCAATGCCTGCACTTTCCACGCAGTGCGACCCAGCTGATCACGGGGATGTTCTCGAGCACCCCGATCTGATGCTCACAGGAGGGGCACTTGCTGCGCCCGGAGACGATGGTCTCCCGGCGTGGGATCCGATATGAGGCAACGGTAGCGAAGCTCCCGAAGATGAGGCCCGATGCGAATGCGGCGGCGAGAATGAAGGTGCCCATGAAGGTGTCCATGTTGTCCTTATCGGGTCGTTCGGGACCGAGTTTGAGCAACCCGTCGGCCAGGAGTCTGGGGTCTACTCCGGGTCGCCGATGTGGTCCCGGATACGGCCGAGCAGGGCCTCGGCCTCGAAGGGCTTCATGATCACGTTGTCGGGGCCGATGGCGTCGTCGAACATCTCGTGGGCGTCCGGCTTCCCGGTCACCACGACGATCGGGATCCCTGCGGTGGCCGGGTGCTCCTGGATCTCCTCGAACATCCGATCCCCAGATACGTCGGGCATCATCAGGTCCAGAAGGATCAGGTCGGGCTTCTTGAACTCCGCCTTCGCCAGGCCCTCGAGGCCGTCTCGGGCCTCCATGACCTCATAACCTTGGGCTTCGAGGATGAACTTCTCGAGCTCCCGCACCGCTTCTTCGTCCTCGACTATCAGTATTGTTTTCGCCATGGATGAACCGTATCAACCCAATCTGCGTTTCTTCCGATACAGGTCGGATATGGACCTGACCGAACTGAGGAAGCGTATCGACCAAGGACGCTACTCCGTGCCGGCCGAGTTGGTCGCAGAGGCCATATTGCCGTGGCTCATTCCCACAGTCCCCGGACCGGCGAGCGAGGCGCCATCCGCCCCTTCACGGCGGACACCATCGACACGACATCCTTCGCAGCCCCCACGTCGTGAACCCTGACGACGGCCGCTCCCGCGTTCGTCGATAGCGCTACCAGCGCGAGGGTCCCAAACAGGCGCTCGGAAGGTGGCCGGTCAAGGGTTTCGCCGACGATGTCCTTGCGGGACGGCGCCACCAGGACCGGACCGGCCGGGCCCACCAGCTCGTCCATCCTGCGCATCAGCTCCAACGATTGATACGTGTTCTTGCCGAAGTCGAGGCCCGGATCGAAGAGGAGCCCATCGGGTGACACTCCGGCGTCGCGAGCCGAGACGGCCAGTCGGTCCCATTCTTCGAGCACCGCGGACACTACGTCCACGTAGCGTGGATTGCGCGGTCGCCCGCGGATCTGGCCCCCGTGATGCATGAGGACCAGCGCTCCGCCCGCCGCGGCGCAGGCCGGCGCGAGGCCCGGATCGGCGAGCCCCGTCACGTCGTTCAGTATCGAGGCCCCCACTCCGAACGCCGCCCTGGCCACTTCCGCGCGGCCGGTCTCGATAGAAAGGGGTACGCGCACCCGGTCCGCGAGCGCGGCCACGAGCGGGATAAGGCGTTCGGTCTCCTCCTCGACCGTCACCTCTGGCCCCGGCCCTGCCCGCACGCCGCCCAGGTCGAGGAGGTCGGCCCCCTGCTCCTCGAGCTCCAGAGCGAAGTCGATCGACGCGCCGAGGTCGAGCCGGCCCCCATCGAAGAACGAATCCGGCGTCCGGTTGACGATCCCCATGACGAGGCACCGGTCGGTTTCGAGGGTCCCGCCGGCGTGTCTGAGGATCACGGCTGGTCGATCGGGATCTGGCCCGGGCGTTTGCCCGTCGTCGATACGAGATAGATCCCGGCGAGGATCGCGGCGCCGCCCGGGTAAACGAGCATCGAGGGGACCTCATCGAAGAGAACGAAAGCTAACGTGATCGCGATGATGGGTTCCGCCATGATCGCAGCAGACACGATGGTCGCATCGATGTCTTTGAGAACGAGGTTGATCACGGTGTGTCCCAGGAGTTGTGGCCCGACGACGATCCCCGCGAGGGCCCACCACGTGGTCGACGGGTAGCCGATGAGGTCGACACCCGCGGCCAGACAGACGACCAGCAGCAACACGGCGGCGGCCGCGTAGGTAACGACCGCGTACTCGAGGATCCCCAGAGTGCGCCTAGCCACTCCTCCGGCGAGCACGTAGCCGGCCGCCATGGCACCGCCCGCAAGAGCGAGCAGGTTGCCGGCGAACGACGACCCTCCAAGGTCCACCCCGGCAACCAGCGCCGTTCCGCCGAGAGCCATGACGATCCCCGTCCACCCCACTCCGGGCAACCGGTCCTTGAATGCGAACCAGGCGATCAGCGCGACGAAGATCGGCGTCGTGGAGACGAGGAGCACCGACGCAGCCACGGTCGTCAAATCCAGCGACCTGATCCAAGTCGCGAAGTGAATCGCGAGGAACGCTCCGGCGATCACGGGCATCGTGAAGGCTGGCCGCTTCATGTCCCGAAGACCCGACTTCGCAAACGGAGCCAGGAGAAGCGCGCCGAGGGCGCAGCGCCAGAAGGAGATAGCCAGAGCGTCCGCGTCCGCCGCGTATTTCACCAGGATCGCGGAGACCGAGGCGGCCACGACTCCGAGCGCGAGCAGGCTCCACGATGCCCACGCTGGGCGAGACTCGATCCGATCGGTTCCTCGGTCCGTCTTCATCTTCGTTCAGGGTAAGGGGGAGCGCTCAAGCCCCGGGTGTGGTGTATCAAGGTCGCTGTGGAGCACGAAGGACCGATCGTCGGTGTGGGCGCGGTGGTGATGCGAGTGGACAACCACCTGCTCATGGTGCGCCGCGCTAAGGAACCGGCCAAAGGACTCTGGTCCCTCCCGGGTGGGCGACTCGAGCACGGCGAGTACATCGCCGGCGCCGTCGCTCGCGAAGTGAAGGAGGAGACGGGTCTCGATGTCGAGGTAGGGCGTCTCGCCGGGATCTTCGAGGTCCCCGGCGACCAGCACTACGTCATCCTCGACTTCATCGCGGAGGTCGAGGGCCGCCCCGAGCCGCGTGCCGGGCAGGATGCAGACGAGGCGCGGTGGGTTGCGTTCGACGACATCGAGAAGCTCGATTGCACCCCGCGTCTGGTCGAGACCCTGACCGCCTGGAGCGTTCTGGCGTCAGCAGGTGAAGAGAGCGACTGACTGGTTCTCTCTTGTGGTCGTGCCGGCGATCGGGTCGGACTCGACCACGGTCTTTCCGCCGTCGCACGATGCGACCTCCTGGCCGCTTAGCCCGACGGTCGAGAGCTTCTCGATAGCGCTGTCGAGAGACAGACCGCGAACGTCCGGAACCTTGACCTTCTCGAACTCGGGTCCCAAAGAAACCTGTATCTCGATGTCGCTTCCCCGCGGAGTCATGGCGCCCGCAGCGGGGGTCATGGCCAGTACCTGACCAGGGGGGATGTCGTCCGAATAGACGTCGAGGACGACCGCAGTGAAGCCGGCTTTGTCGAGCGCGGCCGTGGCGGCCTCCTCCGTGCCTCCGATGACGTCGGGCACCGCGACGGGGCGCGGCCCTCTACTGACCACGAAACTCACCTCGCTACCCCACGTCAGTTGCCCCTGGGCGGGGATCTGACGGAAAACCACGCCGGCGTCGTGCGGTGAATAGCGCTCGAGCGGAGGCCCGAGCTCGAAACCGGCGGAGGTGAGACGACGCTCGGCGGCACGGGGTGCCATGCCGACGACCGAAGGAACGTCTTTCAGTGGAGGACCCTTCGATATCGACAGCCGGATCGTGTCCCCCTCCTCGACCCGTCCCGCTTCCGGACTCTGGCCTACGACCTCGCCCTTGGGAACGCTGAAGCTCACAAGGCGTCGCTCGATCCGAATACCCAGACCACGCTCTTGGGCGCGCTTCTCGGCGCTCACCTTCGGCAGACCGACCAACTGAGGCACGCGCACCCGGTCCTGATCTAGACCCACCGCACTCAACCCGCCGAACAGCAGCGCGCCCAGAAGGCCGAGCACGGCCACGGCGCGCAACAAGCGAAGCCGCGATCGTCGCGGGCGACGGGGCCGTTCTGCGAACGATGTTGGGTACATGTTCCCGAAGCCCACGTCGCCCGTCAGGTCGCGCAACAGGTGTTCCAGTGGTTCCGAATCGGGCAGCGAGCGTATGGACACTCGGCGTAGGGCTGCTCCCATCTCGGAGGCGGTGAAGAAACGATCGAGGGGATCGAGCGCACACGCACGCAGGACGACGTCGTCGACCTCCGCCGGAACGGATGCATCGAATGCGGACGGAGGTGCCACATCCTCCACCGCTCTGCGGTTCAACATCTGCGAGCCCGCTCCAAGGAGCGGAGGTTGCCCGGTCAACAGCTCCGAGAGCACCGCTCCCGCAGCCCAGATGTCGGAGGAGTAGGTGGCTTCCTGGCCCCGAGCCTGCTCCGGCGAGAGGTATCGCAGGGTCCCAGGGATACCGCCGCCGGGCATCGAGCGATCGGCATCCGCCACCACCGCGATGCCGAAGTCGGCAACCTTGATCTTTCCATCGCGCGCGATGAGCACATTCTCCGGCTTGATGTCTCGATGAACCAGACCCTGATCGTGCGATTCCGATAGCGCGTCGCACACGTGCGCCATGATCTCCACGGACTGCGCCGGGCTCAACGAGCCGCGGGCCACCAGTAGGTCGCGCAGATCGGATCCGGATACGTACTCCATGACCATGTAGTAGGTGTGCTCGTCCTCCTGCCCCCAGTCGTATACGGCCACGACGTTGGGATGTGACAGGCGCGCCGCCGCTCGCGCCTCGGCCTTGAAGCGCTCCACCAGCAGCGGGTCGGTCGCGAGGGATGGTTGGAGGACCTTGACCGCCACCGGTCGATCGAGCAGTAGGTCGTGGCCCCGGTAGACCTCGCCCATCCCACCGCCGGCCAGCCTGCTCACGAGGTGGTAACGACCTGAAAAAGTGGTCCCCACGAGATCTCTCATCAGACGCATCTATCCGCCTTCGTTCGAGTTCCGCAGGTGGTAGTCGAATCGTTCCTCGAGGACCGACAGGTCCCGAGCGATGGAAGCGATCTGAGCGACGGCCGAGTCGGCGCTGGCCGCGGCTGAATCAGTCGATTCACGCACCGACGCAAGCGCCTCACCGAGGCGGCCGGAGAGGTCGCCGATCCTCGTCTTGAGTCTGACGGCCATGCGCTGACGAGAGCGTTCCCCAGTGACACGCTCCGATTCGAGCTCGTCGACTCGCCGGGCCAGGGCCCGCACCTCGTCGATCGCGGCCGCCGCCTCGGCTCGGGCTTCCGCCAGGGCCGCATCTCCGCGACCCGAGCTCGCGTCGGACCCGCACGCCGTGAGCACGGCGAGCGAGACGACGAGTGCAATCGCCCGGCTGGTCAGCGGCATGCGCGCCCTCCTGGGGCCCCGGTTACTTCACACAAGATAACAGGAGTAACACTAGTTGACAGGAGTTGCAGAGGCAACCCGGGATCAGGTAGCTACATGGGCGACCAGCGGGAGGTGATCGGATGCGTCTCCGGGGACCGTCCAGGTACGCAGGACGCGGGCGCCCCCTCCGGCGAGCACGTGATCGATGCGCCGGCTCCCCAGCCGGGAGCGCGCCGTGGGGGCCCGGCCCGGGCCGGTATCGAGGCCGTCCCGGCCCAGTGGTCGCAGCTCGCGGTGGGATGCGTTCAGGTCGCCGAGCACAACGACCGGGTTCTTCGAGGGCGCCGCGAGCTCGACGAGCGCGGGGAGCTGGAGCCGCCGCGCGGCACGTTGCGTGGCCAAGTGGACGCCGACCACGCGTATCTCTCGCCACGACGTCAGGATCGCGCCCCGCCCCTCCTCGGCGCTCTCACGCGGGAGGGTTCGCAGGTCCACCTCGAGGTCATCGGCCGCCGCCAGCGCTATCCCGTACTCGCCTCCGCCTCGCCGAACCGTGGGACGAAAGTGGACGCGAAGACCCGTCAGCTCGGCGAGGACCGCTGGTTGGTCGACGTGGTCCGAGCGCCGGAAGTTGCGATCGAGCTCCTGGAGCGCGATCAACTCCGCCCCGGTGGCCAGCATGGCGGCTGCGGTGCGCTCGAGGTCCCGGCGCCCATCGGAGCCCTCGCCGTGATGGATGTTGAACGTGGCGACCGTCAGCTTCATGAGCATAGATTACGCGGCGCCTGTGCGACGATTGGTCTCATCGTGAGCACACAACCGCCCGAAACACCTCAGAGCGTCGTTGGAGAGGTCGAAGAGACCTTCTGCTACGGCCATCCGGACACCCCGACGAAGTTGAGGTGCAGCCGGTGCGACCGCCCCATCTGTGGACGGTGCGCGATCCCCGCCTCTGTCGGCCAGCACTGTCCCGAGTGCGTGGCGGAAGCGCGCAAGGGTCAGCGGTCGGTCAAGTCTGCCCTCCGGGCGACCGCCCCGGCGGTCATGACGATCATCGTCATCAACGTGGCTGTGTTCATCGCCCAGAACCTGGTCGCCGGATTGACCACTGACTTCGCCTCCTTTCCCATCGCCATCGCGAATGGGGAATGGTGGCGGCTGCTCACTCCGATGTTCCTTCACTCCACAAGCTTCATCTTTCACATCTTGATGAACATGTACGTGCTGTACATCTTCGGTCCCCAGGTCGAGCAGGCATTCGGAACGGCCCGCTTCGTGGTGATGTATCTGGTGGCGGGTTTCTTCGCATCGGCGGCGTCCTATGCGCTGGGACCATGCAGCGTCTTCGGCGTCGGGGCGTCCGGCGCGATCTTCGGAGTCGTCGGGGTCCTCTTGATCTACCTCTACCGGCGACGGTCGAGCCAGTTCGTCGCCGGATATCTACGGCAACTCCTGATCTTCATCGGGATCAACGCGGTCCTGGGGTTCGCGATCGCGAACATCGATATGTGGGCGCACGCCGGCGGTCTGCTAGCCGGCGTGATGCTGGGAGCGGGCTTCGACCGGGGTGGGTCTCCTCAGCGGGCGAGGACGATGCAGCTCGTGACGACCCTCGCCGTGATCGGGCTCGGGCTGGCGTTCGCCGTCTACCGAACGGCCACGTTCGCGTCTTCGTGCCAGCCTTTCGGCTAGGACGCCACCTCCGCTATCCCCGCCTTGATCACCGCGATCCCGTCGGAGTTGTAGGTCTCGAAGCCGTAGGTGGTCGCCTCGCCGGCGCCCGCCTCGGGCCAGAACTTGGTCGTCAGCTCTTGGCCAGGCCGAACCGGTTTCGAGAAACGCACGGCGACGCGCCGAACCCTGCTCGGATCACCTCCAGCGAGTCCGTCCACCGCTCCTTGCGTCGCCAGCGCCATCGTGCACATGCCGTGGAGGATGATCCCTGGGAGACCCGCCATACGAGCGGTTGCCTCATCGAGATGGATGGGGTTGTGGTCCCCGGAGGCCTCTGCGTAGCGGTACGTCTGGTCCTCGTCTACCTTCGCCGTCGCCTCATGCTCGATGGTTCGC
Organism: Actinomycetota bacterium; assembly: GCA_030859685.1. Lineage (GTDB taxonomy): Bacteria > Actinomycetota > CADDZG01 > CADDZG01 > WHSQ01 > JACCXF01. The sequence goes on from JALZJQ010000013.1 coordinate 21,499, forward strand.
TCGGCATCGTCACTCTGAGCAACCTGACGAGGCCCGCTCCCGGAGCCTCGGATGAACATGGTGCCACGCACCTCGGCTACCGGCGTCCCGTCCTGATTGGTCTCAGTGGACTTCACCGTGAAGGTTTCCCCAGTGTCCTTCTTGTCCACCGATTCGAGGACCGTCGAGATCGTTAGCGTGTCCCCCGGTCGGATCGCCTCGTACAGAACATGCTCTTCGGCTCCGTGTACCAGTCGCAGAAGATCGGCCTCCAGATCCGGATCCATCGCAGCAGACATGAACGAGTCGAAGGCCGGCACGATCGGGAAGATGGGCGAGGCGACAACGTCCGTCGAGAGGTATCGCTCGTTGAGGTCGTTGGTCGCCTGCGCGAACTTCTCGATCGCCTCGGCGGTCACCTCGTAAGTCTTCGTCCCGTAATCCTTGCCCGCGAGGTCGGCATTCAGCCCCACTACACGCTCCCTTCCTAGTACGCCTTAGGTCCTTGCGCTATTCCGGTAGTTCCACGTCCGCTTCGGCCACGATCGCCATCTCTTCGGTTGGGAGGTCGAGCCCCTCTGGACCCGAGCCACGGCGATGCACCTCGAGCGTCGTTTTCACGATGCCGTTCTCGATCGCGATCACGTGAGCGCGGCAGACGAGCTCATCGCCGGGCCACACGCGCGTCGTGAAGCGAACCTTGAAGCGGCGGAGGTTCTGGGGACCTCCGAACCAATCCGTCACCGCATGCGCCAGGTAGCCGGCGGGCAACATGCCCATCGCGAAGACGGTGGGCGCGCCCGTCTTACGCGCATAGTCCTCGTCCGTGTGGATCGGATTGAAGTCACCCGAGGCCCCGGCGTACCTCACGAAGTCGACCTTCTCGAGGGGGCCGAAGACGACCTCGCCGAACTCCTGACCCGGCGTGATGCCCTGCATCGTGATGGTCTCAGGCGTGCCCATCAGCGCTCCTCCATCTCAGCCCACGTCCTTGGCCGTCTCGATCAACGTGTAGTAGGCGGTGAGCACATCCTCGCCTTGCACGTCCACGAAGCGCGACTCGTAGGTGACGAACCGCATCTCGCCGCCGCGCTTTCCTTGCTTCGTGAAGTCCTTGGAGATCCGCATCGTCCCGCGCAGGATCTCGCCTGCGAACGGGAGACGCTCGTACACGAACTCCTGCTCGCCGTGTAACACGCGCTCGTAATCCAGGTTCGCGCCGAGTTGCGCTTCGCGCTGCTCTCTGGAGATCTGCCAGATCTGGGTCACCGTGAAGGTCGGTGGAGCGACGATATCTGGAAGACCCTGAGCGCGGGCTGCGTCCACATCGAAGAAAACAGGGTTGTCCTCGCCGACGGAGAGGGCGAACTCGCGCACCTTGCCGCGCTCGACCGGCAACTCGAACATCAGGTGTGACTCAGCCAAGTTGCAATCCCTGATCCCCGGCCGCTTTGATCATCATCGGGATCATCCCCTCTGGCTGGATGCCATCCGGCAGGGCCTCTTTCAACTTCGACACGAACTCCTCCGGCTCCCAACGGGAGTCTTTCGACAGGCTGATGCCCATGTCCCACGGCTTCAGCACGTTGACCACTCCACCGTAGACGAAGAAACACTGACCGGTGATGTTCGCCGCTTCGTCGCTCGCGAGCCCGACGATTATCGGCGAGATGTTCGCAGGATCCATGGCGTCGAAGCCACCTTCCGGCACAGGGATATCGCCGAAGGTCTGTTCCGTGAGCCGGGTGCGCGCGTTGGGGGCGAGGCAGTTCACGGTGACGCCGTAGCGACCCAGCTCGAGCGCAGCGATGACGGTGAAGGCTGCGATCCCGGCCTTGGCGGCACCATAGTTCGTCTGACCCACGTTCCCGAAGACTCCCGAGGGACTCGAGGTGTTGATGACTCGACCGGCGACCGGGTTGCCCGCCTTCGACTCCTGGCGCCAGTAGGCGGCCGCATGGCGAGTCGGCGCGTAGTGCCCCTTCAGGTGGACGTTGATGACCGAGTCCCACTCGTCCTCCGAGAGGTTCACGAGCATGCGGTCGCGGATGATGCCCGCATTGTTGACCAGGACATCCAGCCGGCCGAATTCCCCGACCGCTTGCTTGATCAGGTTCTCGGCCCCCTGGAAATCGGCCACGTTGTCGAAATTGGCGGTCGCGTGACCGCCGAGCTCCTTGATCTCGTCCGCTACCTGCTGTGCGGGGGCCGAGTCGTGCCCCTCGCCCGCCGCGGAACCTCCGAGATCGTTCACGACGACCCTTGCCCCGGCATCGGCGAGCGCGATCGAGTGCTCGCGCCCGATGCCCCGGCCGGCCCCCGTGACGATCGCAACCTTCCCATCCAGCGAACCCATCGTGCCTCCCTAGATCCTCGTTCACCACGTCTTCGTCTCCACCCCGGCGCCCTGCCCCAATCTAGCCGCCCAGCAGCCGGGTATCTCTTCTTGACCGTTCGGTCAAGTTTTACCACGACCTTCCGCGGCTCCCGTAGGCGAACGCGGACTCGTCCGACTCACGCTTGACAGCCGAAGGGAGACGTCGTGCCGGAGGGCGACTCAGAACGGTGTGGGAGTCCCGGAGGTATGGCGGCTCCCGTAGGCGAAACCCGTGGCGAACCAGAACGGGGCCTGGGAGGATTCCGCGGAAAACGCGCGTCTCGGTTTTCGGGTTGTGGTTTGATGGCGCTACGCGAGAAAGGAGGTGGTCCACAATTTTGAGTGATAGTTGCTACGGACCTCGCGAGGTGACCGGCTGCTAGTGGTCTAAGCCTCAGTATTCGGGTTCTGGCCACCTCAGAGGTACAGGCCACGGGCAGAATCCAAACCGGTTCACCAATGACCGCGCCGTCCCATCTGGTCCAGTGGGCGTCTCGAGACGAAGTGCGGCGAGGTCGGCTGAAGAACCAAGCGATCGTCTCGACGATCGCTGAGGAATAAATGATCCGGCGCAGGCGCCATGCCTGCGCCGGTTCTTTTCGGGCTAGCTCTTGCTCAGCAGGGCCGCGAACCCGGCCTCGTCCAGGATCTCGAGACCCAACTCCACCGCCTTGTCGTACTTGGATCCCGGGCTGTCGCCCACCACGACGTAGTCCGTCTTCTTCGACACGCTCGAACCCACTTTCCCGCCGCGCTCCTCGACCGCCGCGGCCGCCTCGGACCGGGAAAAGCTGTCGAGAGAACCGGTGAGGACGACGGTCGTTCCCGACAACGGACCCTCTTTCTTTCGTGGTGGTCCGGTGGGTCGCAGTCCTCCGGTTCGGAGCCGATCGAGAACCTCACGGTTACGAGGCTCGGAGAAGAACGATGCGATCGACTTCGCGATTATCGGTCCGATCCCTTCGATCGCCTCGAGCTCCTCGGCCGACATGTTCTCGAGTACCTCGAGGGAACCAACCTCGGACGCGAGGAGCTCGGCGGCCGTGCTTCCGACATGAGGTATCCCGAGAGCCGACAGCAGGCTCGACAGGGGGCGGGTGCGCGAACCATCGATGGCCTTCATCAGGTTGTCAATCGAGAGGCGGCCCCATCCCTCGAGCTCGGCCAGCCGCTCCGGCTCGAGGAAGTAGATGTCGGCGACATCCCGTAGCCACCCACGCTCGAGGAGCGTGACGATCGTCTGGTAACCCAGCCCCTCGATGTCCATCCCGCCCCGGCTGGCGAAGTGGAACAGGCGCTCGCGCTGTTGCGAGGGGCAGCCATACGCATTCAGACACCTCGTCGCCGACTCGCCCTCGTTGCGTACCAACTCGGTGCCGCACGATGGACAGGTCTTCGGCATCCGCCACCGCCGCGTCTTGGTCGGGCGTTTCGACAACACTGGACCAACGACCTCCGGGATGACGTCCCCGGCGCGACGCACGATCACCGTGTCTTTCGGCCGGACGTCTTTCCGAGCGACCTCATCCTCGTTGTGAAGCGTCGCCGTCGAGATGTTCACTCCTCCGACGAACACCGTATCGAGGCTGGCGAACGGCGTGACGACCCCGGTTCGTCCAACGGAGGCGAAGATGTCCTCGAGGATCGTGGTCCGTTCCTCGGGCGGGAACTTGTAAGCGATCGCCCACCGCGGCGCCTTCGAGGTGTAGCCGAGCTCCTCCTGCTGGGCGATCGGATCCACCTTCGTCACGACCCCGTCGATCTCGTACGGGACGCTGTGCCTGTTCTCTTGCCAGTGAGTACAGAACTCGTACACCTGATCCAGGCTTCCCACGCGCCGGTTATTGGCGTTCGTACGGAGACCGAACTCCTTCAGGGACTCCAACGACTCCCAGTGCGACTTGAACCGGACGCCCTCGACGTAGCCGACGCCGTGACAGACAAGCGAGAGGTTCCGCTGCGCCGTGACGTTGGGATCCTTCTGCCGGAGGGAACCGGCGGCCGCGTTGCGAGGGTTCGCGTAGGTCCGGAGGTCGGCCGCGCCTGCGGCGGCGTTGAGCTTCTCGAAGTCGTCGGCCCGCATAAAGACCTCGCCCCGCACCTCCATGATCTTCGGGTACTTGCCCCGAAGGCGAAGCGGAACCGCGCGCACGGTCTTGAGGTTGCCGGTGATGTCCTCGCCTACCCGCCCGTTCCCTCTCGTCGCCCCTTTCACGAAGAGGCCGTCCTCGTAGATGAGGTTCACGGCCACTCCATCCATCTTCAGCTCGGTCACGTAGCCGTCCGCCTCGCCGATGTTCCTTTCGACGCGCTTGCCCCACGCCAGCAGCTCCTCCAGAGAGAAGCAGTTGTCGAGCGACATCATCAGCGTGCGGTGCTCTACGGGAGCGAACTGGTCCGACGGCGGTGCGCCGATCCTCTGGGTCGGAGACTCGGATGTGATGAGGTCCGGATAGGCCTCCTCCAGCACCATCAGCTCATTCATCAGAGCGTCGTACTCGACGTCCGCCACCTCGGGGTC
>JALZJQ010000161.1 GCA_030859685.1 Actinomycetota bacterium
GGAGGAAGGGGAAGCAATCTCACAGGACGATGGTTCGTCCGTGTCGTCACCTTAACAGCTGTGAATGCATACCCGAGCATGACCAAGCACGAGCGGTGTATGCAGCTGCTCTCTATATCGACAGTCGAGACGCGCGATTGAATCTTCATCGGATCCGGTTTCTAGAAACGCAGCCCGGTGTCGTCGTAGTAGGCGTCGGAGAGATCGGAGCGACTTTCGAGGTCGAGAGAGCGTGAGATCTGGGTCGTGAGCTCCGCCTGACCCTCGGCCGGGAAGTCGAACCGGTAGCGGACGCACCCTCCGGCGAACGTGTAGTACCTCGTTCCGGAATAACGACCCTGCACACTGTCGATGTTCTCGAACCTTCTCGATCCGGGCTCATCCGAAGGAACCTCGGTTGCGCCGGAAACATCACAGGACTCGGTAAGCCGGACGTGCACGGCGTGTATCCCCGCCCGGTCCGAGTCGAGGAAGAACTCGGTCGTCCCATCGAAGACCCTCATGCCTCCGAGCATCCATCCGGTTTCGAGAGCGCTGATGCAGGGCAGCAGGGTTGCCGATGGCACCGATTGGGCCGCCAGGACCATCTGCTCGCCCTCGAACTGGCCCCCGCATTCGGGACTTCTGGAAACGACGGAGTAGGTCGGTTGGCCCGTCCACAGCCCTGCACCCTGGAGGTTCCCGCCAACGATCCCGACAACGAGCAATGTTGCGAGGAGCACCACTGCGCTCAGACCAACACGTCGCCAGGTCCAGCGCTGGATCGCGATGGGGCGGCGCTTCGGGCACAGATTACGGAACGTCTTTACTAGATCTCGGCGATCCTTCCGCAACATCTTGCGTGATTGGCTGGGCATCGTTACGCCTCGAGTCGCCGCGAAGCCTTCGGCGATCTCCTGCGGAGTGAAGTACCTGAGTGCGTGTTCGTATACCCGGTGCGGGTCGCTTCGCAGAGCGAGAACGATCATCATGTTCGCGAGATCCACGGCCTCCCGCCAGGGAGAGGGACGTACTTGCCCGAAGGCCACGTCGATCAAGAAGACTTCGTTCCCGCGGACCAGGATGTTCGAAGGCTTGATGTCTCGGTGAGCGACACCTGCCTGCCATAGATCGCGCACGCTCGAGAGAGCCGAGTCGATGGTCGCGTCGTCAAGCTCGTCCGCATCCAGCAATTCGTGGGCACCCTCGACGAAGTCCGTGACGATGAGATACTCCCGCTCGGGTGTTATCTCCACGAAGCCGTGCGATTTCGGCGAAGCCAGTCCGGCATCGTGCATCACGCGCAACATGTAGTCCTCGTATTGCACGAGACGGCGAACGGTTGAGAAAGAGGATTCGTCCTCCAAACGTCCGTAAAGAAGGGTTCGGCCGAGCTTGTACCACCGGTCCGCTCGCAGATGATTCTTCGCGTAGAGCTTGGCGAACAAGCGTCCCTCAGGCTGATCTGCCACCGTCAACAACAGTGGAGTGGATCCGCCCGACCCCTCCAGGTTGAAAGGCTTCATCTTCACGACATCGATCCCGAGTTGCTCGTCCAGAGCTCGCTTGATCGCTTCTCCTCGCGCGCCGCCGACATCGAGATGCGCGGTGCGACCCCGCTTGTAGGCAACGGGGAAGACCTCGTTGGGAGTGAGCATCCGGAAGGCAACGATCGGGATCGTCACGCCGAGGATCGCGCCCACGATGACATCAAGCGGGTGGTCGACGCCGAGATACAGGCGCGCCATACAGAGCAACAGGATCAACGCTGCGGCCAGCCATTTGGCGCGGTTCCGGTGGCGCCCGGGGACTATCAACGAGTACAGGATCCCGATCAGCGTCGCCGCGAAGGCAGCCACCGGCCGTGAGGGCAGTGACGATCCCTGCCAGTGCCCGATGATGTCGACGCCGAAGGGACGGGCACGCACCGCAACCATGGCGATGAGCGTCGTGATCCACCCGCCGATCAGCAGAGATCCGAGGAGGACGAAGAGGTGGCGGAAGCGCTTGAAAGCCAGCAGCACCAGGATCGTGCCCCACCTCAGGATCCCGATCGTCCACCTCGATCCCAACGAGTCCAGGCTTTCCATGATCGTCGTCAGAACCGGCGTCCGCGTTTCGGCCACGGCCCGCAGCATGGAACCTTCGGCGCGGTCCATCTGGGCGCTGAGGTCGCTGGTGATGGCGATGACGAGCAGCAGGAGGATCATGCCGATCGCGGATGCAATCAACACCTTGCCGCTCGCCGCGAGGTTGTGCGGCAGCGGGGGCGCCTCTCCCGAGGGCCGGCGTCGTCGACGGCGCGGGCGCCGAGAGGTGCCGTCTACGACCTTGGGCAGCACGTCGCTCATCGTGCCGGCTGCTCTTCCGCGGCGAGGCCCGCCTGTCGCTCTTGGGCCCGCTCGCGTCGTTCTTCCGCCCCGGCCCTCCATCTGAGGTAGGCCACCAGCCCGAACCCGATCGGCAGGGCCCAGGTCAGGAAGCGATGAACGAGTACGGCCGCGACCACCTGTGCCTCAGGGCCCCCCGCCGCAACGAGACCCGCCGTCAGACCCAGCTCGACCACTCCCACCCCGCCGGGCGTGATCGGGAGCGCCGAGATCAACCGGACGAAGGCGAACACGGCGAGGACCTGGATCCACGAGGTCTCGGCCTCGGAGACCCCGACGTTACGCAGCGTCACGAGCAGGACGAGGTACAGAGAGAAGTGACTCACCAGAGTGGCCGCGGTCAGGGCCAGCCACCGCCGCTTCAACAGGTCGATCGCATCCGTCCGGAAGCGGGCCACCGACTCCCGCAGGGACATTGGAGGTCTCCGAACGACCTTGCGGAGAGCGGACACTACGCGCCCAAGACGCTCGCCAAAGGTGTGGGCGAAGGAGGCGCTCCTCAGGATCAAAGCGAAGAGGAAGATCGCCCCGATCAGCACGGCCACTCCGATCAATGAGGCGGTGGTGAGCGCCGGCGTGACCTCCCCCTGGAGAGCAAGCAACGCCAGGGCGATGACGGGCATCCCCAGCTTCACGAAGTTGTTCCAGATACCGGAGACGAGGACGGACAAAGAGATCTCGGTGTTGCTGAAGCCGGAGGCCGAGTACATCGCATAGGTCACTCCGATGCCGACGGCGCCGCCCCCTGGAATCGTGTTGGCGACGGCCGTCGAAGTTTGGTTGACTTTCATCGCCTGCCAGAGATTCGACCCGGGAAGCGCCGCGATCATCACGAGCCAGTAAGTGGCGATGTTCCAGGCCGCAACCAGCACCAGGGTCCCGATCTCGATCAAAGTCATCGCGTCGATCACTCGCCAGACCTGGCCGAAGTCGGCGAACTGAGGAAGAGCGAAGCCGAAGATGGCGACCACGACCACGATGGAGAAAACCGCCTGGAGTATCCGGCGACGCTTATCGGGTTTTTTGGGCGCGCTGTCCTGCTGCATCTACCGTCCTCGGACGTGCGTGGGGGGCGTGGTATCCCGTGGCTCCCATTGTCGGTGGCCCGTCGGAC
>JALZJQ010000095.1 GCA_030859685.1 Actinomycetota bacterium
TGGGCTGCCTCACTTCGAGACCCCTGGCTTTGCGTCCCCGCCTCGCGGCGGGTTTGCCTTTCTCGTGGAGGCGAACCTCCGTTCCGTCTATCGGCCGGTTGTAGGACGGGCTTTAGCCCGATCCGCCACGAGAAGAGGGGGATCGAGGCGGCTCTGCCCAGAGTAGACGTTGAACCTGTTGCCTCGCAAGAATCCGACGAGGGTCATCCCGAACTCCTGGGCCACGGCCATCGCGAGGCTGCTCGGGGCCGACACCGCACAGACGATCGGGACTCCGGCCACGAGCGCTTTCTGTAACAACTCGTAGCTCGCGCGACCGCTCACCACCAGCACGCTCTCGCTCAATGGCGTGAGGCCCTGCAACAACGACCACCCGATCAGTTTGTCGAGGGCATTGTGACGGCCGACGTCCTCCCGGAGCGCGACGAGACCTCCCCTCGAGTCGAACAGCCCCGCCGCGTGCAACCCTCCCGTTGCCTCGAAAACGCCCTGGGCTGAACGCAACTTGTCCGGAAGGCCGAGCAGCAACTCCGGGTCAACGATCAACCCTTCACCCAGCGGTTGGCTCCGTAAAGCGAGCGCCTCCAGCGTGGCCTTCCCACAGACTCCACAGGCGCTGGAGGTAAAGAAATGCCGCTCCAGCGGTCTGAGGTCGGGCCTCACCCCGGGCGCGAGCCGCACGTTGACGATGTTGTAACGCTGCTCCTCGCCGATGGGCCTGTCGACGCAGTAGCTGATGCCGGCCACGTCGGCTCCGGACGAGATGACACCCTCGCCGAAGAGAAACCCGGTCGCGAGCTCGAAGTCGGCACCCGGGGTCCGCATGGTGATCGCGATCGTTCGCGTCTCGCCACCCAGCAACAACCGGATCTCCAATGGCTCTTCGGCCGCCACCGAATCCACCCGCCCGACGCCCTTCCCACTCTCGTAAGCCAGCACCTCGGCCGACACGACAGCCCCCACGCGACCACCCTCATCCCTCATGACTCCAAGTTACCGCGCGGTTATACGCGCCCGGAGGCGACGTCTCCTGGAGTGAGGCTGAAAATGGGGTGCCTCGCGGAAGGTGGCGTCGCCTCTGACGCTAGAAGAGGTCGAGGTCGTCGAGGCGCTGCCGGAGCTCCTCGATCGATTCGACTACGACCGCGGCACCGGCATCCACGAGCTCTGATTCGGAGAAACCGCCGGTGAGGACGCCGATCGTCTTGATACCGGCGCGGGTCGCGGCCTCGCAGTCGTAGGTGGAGTCGCCGACCATCACGGATTCCTCGGTTTCGACCTTGGCCATGGCGGACTGCACCAGATCCGGCTCCGGCTTCGTCGCCTCGACGTCCGCCGACGTGGTCCAGGCATCAACGAGGTCACGAGCATCGAGCAGCTCGAGGTAGTGGTCGACCTCCTCCTCCTTCGCAGAGCTGGCGAGCACCACCGCATTGCCGCGCTCCTTGAGGTCCACGATCAGTTGCCGAGCGCCATGCATCGGCTCGACGTCGTCGATCATCCCCGCGTAGGCCTCTTTCTCACTGGCTCGGATGTCGTTTCCGAGCTCCTTCTCGATCTCGTCGCCGCACAGGGCACTCACCATGTGGTCGCCTCCCATCCCGATGTGCCGGTGGATCCGCCACAGTGGCAAGACCTGCCCGTGCGTCCTGAACGCATGGAACCAAGCAAGCGCGTGGTGGTAGTTCGTGTCGACGAGCGTGCCGTCGATGTCGAGGATCGCGTTCGTGGTCATCGGCCGTTCCTACCCGCAGAGGCGCGACTTAGCCGCGACCACCGGGTTTATGTTGCGACGTATGCACGTCATCGGAACAGCGGGGCATGTGGATCACGGGAAATCGACTCTCGTCGAGCGGTTGACGGGGATCGACCCCGACCGGTTCGAGGAGGAGAAGCGTCGGGGGCTCACCATCGATCTCGGGTTCGCGTGGCTCACTCTGCCCTCCGGCAACGAAGTCGGCTTGATCGATGTCCCGGGCCACGAACGGTTCATAAAAAACATGCTCGCCGGTGCGGGTGGGATCTCGATCTGTATGTTCGTCGTGGCCGCCAACGAGGGATGGATGCCACAGTCGGCCGAACACCTAGCGATCCTTGACGCCCTTCGCGTGCGATCCGGCGTAGTGGCCCTGACGAAGTCCGACCAGGTCGACAAGGCCACTCTCGAGCGCACGCGAACTGACGTGAAAGAACACCTCGGCGTTTCCAGCCTTCGTGACGCGCCGGTGATCGCTTGTTCGGCGACAACGGGTGCCGGGCTGGAGGCGTTGACGGCGGCATTGGACGACGTTGTATCCAGGACGCCCTCGCCACCTGATACAGGCAGGCCGAGACTATGGGTCGACCGGGTCTTCACGATCGCCGGAGCCGGGACCGTAGTCACGGGGTCGTTGATGGGTGGGACGTTGTCGGTCGGGATGGAGGTCGCGATCGCTCCCGAGGGCCGGCACGCCCGGATCCGTGCGCTGCAAAGTCACAAGAAGGCGCTGCCATCTGCGGTTCCGGGTACCCGAGTCGCGCTCAACCTCGCGGGGTTGGAACGGGGCGGTGCACAACGAGGCGACGCCATCGTGTCACCGGGCGGATGGCGCGCCACGAGGCGATTCGACGCCCACATCGAGGTCTTCGAGGCGCGCCTCATCGGGGGAGCTCATGAACTCACCCCTCGTGGGGCGCATCTTCTATATGTGGGCTCTGCCGAGACCCCCGTCCGGATAAGCCTGCTGGGTGAGGAGCAGCGACTTCGTGGCGGGCAATCGACCGTCGCACAGTTGTATCCGCGCGATCCGCTCGTCCTTCAAAGAGGGGATCGTTTCGTCCTCCGAGACGCGGGACGGATGCTCACCTTCGGAGGCGGCGTCGTGCTAGACCCTGTTCCACCTCATGCCGGGCGGTCGGACACGAGCTACGCCGCCCGACTCCGCGCGCTGACCGGAGCCACTCCGGCCGAAGCCCTCGACATCCTCGTCCACGCTGAAGGCCTGGTCGACCGCAGCGAGGTGCTGCTCCGTTCGGGATCGAACCAGGAGGAGGGAGCGGTCGTTCGCATCGGCAGGTATCTCGTTTCGGAGGCACATGCGACTCGGCTGTCGCAGCAGGTTCAGAAGAGCCTCACAGAGCACCACGCCGGATTCCCACTGGAACCCGGGATGGGTCGCGAGGAACTGCGTGCCGAAGTCGCGCTAGAAGGTGAGGCATTCGACGCTCTTCTCGACCGGATCGACGACGTCGTAGCAGAAGGGTCGAGGCTGCGTCTCACCTCTTTCACAGTGGACCTCTCTCCCGAGCAGGAGCGCGAGCAGGACAGGATCGTTCAAGCGATCGGGGAGGCTGGGTTCTCGCCACCTACCGAGAAGGACCTGGGGGCGGACCCCGCCCTCATACGGACCCTGGTCGCGTCCGGTGACCTGGTCCGTGTGGGTGACTTCCTCCTCACCCGCCGGACCGCCGAACAAGCCCGGAAGGTCGTGCGAGCCAACATCTCGTCGGGCGGACCCCAGACGGTGGCACAGATCAGAGATGTACTTGGCACGTCGCGAAGATACGCAGTCCCGCTGTGCGAGTGGCTGGACGCTACCGGCGCCACGCGTCGTCAAGGAGACCTCAGAACGCTGGGGCCGTTAGCTTGAGTACGGTTACTTCTCCCCCGCAAGCTGGCTACCCTGCACGACGGTTCCGCCTATGAGGCTCGAATCCGGTAAGGGTCTCGGCGATCCGGTCTTCATCTCCTCGACAAGCGAGTCGACGACCGCGCTTAGATCCTTCATCTCTTCGAAGACCTCTCTCTGACGCGTTGCCGACGTTCCTCGGTCGAGGATGTCGTTCACGCCGCGAAGCTCGTCGAGGCAACCGAGGCGCTCGGCGGTGGGCTCGAGTTTCTCGATGAGATCCCCGATCGAACGTCGCAGCTTGACGAGGTTTCCTTCCTCGTCTCGGATGATCTCCGCCTCGAGCCCATACCTTGCAGCGCGCCACTTGTTGTCGCGGATCGTCCACGCACGGTGATGCGGTACCTCGAGCCCATGGTCGTAACGGTCCGCCAGCCACACGACCAGCGACTGCGACAGCGCGACGATCGAGCAGAGTTCGTCCATGGTCGGGATGCCGTCGCAGATGCGCAACTCAAGAGTCCCGAACCCGGGGTGGGGCCTGATGTCCCACCACACCTCGCGGATGCTTCTGATCGTGCCGGCGCCGATGAGCGTGCGCATGAACCTCTGGAACTGCCCCCAGTTCTCCATCTCGTAGGGGAGACCGGCTGTCGGAAGAGACTCGAACACCTTCGACCGGGTCGATGAGAGACCGGTGTCGCGCCCTTGCCAGAACGGACTGGAGGAGGACAAGGCAAGGAAGTGTGGGATATAGGTAGCCAGAGCGTTGCCCACGGCGATCGCTTGCTCACCAGAGGCCAATCCAACGTGAGTGTGGATGCCGAAGATCAGCAACCGGCGCGCCGTCCACTGACAGTTCTCGATGAGGCTGTGATAGCGCGGGTCCGGCGACACCGTCTGGTCCGCCCACGCGGAGAACGGATGCGTACCCGTACAGAGAACGCGATAGCCAAGCCCTTCAGACACCTCGATCAGTCTCTCGATCTTTCCGCCGAGGTCCGCTCGCACGGCTTTGACGGTCGGACAGACATCCGTGATGACCTCGATGGTGCACTCGAGCAGTTCGTGTTTGTAGGCACGGGAATCGTCCAGCTCGGCGAGGATCTTGGTCGCTGCGGTGTCCGTCGCCAGGGCCCCCGCGGAATCCACGACCTGCAACTCGGCTTCGACGCCGAGGGTGTGAGTTTCCGATGGGTTGAATACGATGTTCATGGAGGCCCCCCTAACGCGAGTGGGTCGGCTTGGAATGCTACGGCAATGCAGCCGCTCGGGCGCGATGCCGTCCGAACACATAGACGAGCCCCAGTGCGTTCGCCAGGACCCCCACGCCGATGACGCCTGCTGCCGCCGGGATCGAGACGAGGACCGGGATGGTGCCGCCCGCCACCCACGCGAACTGGAGGACCGCCTCGAACCGGGCGAATGCCCATCCCCGGGCGCCCTCGGAGATGTCTCGTTGCACTATCGAGTCGAATGAAAGCTTCGCAGCACCAGCCGCAATCCCGAAGATACCGACCAGCGCTGCCGCGGTCACGAATGAGAACCGGGCGCCCGCCAGGATCCCCGCCAGCCCTCCTGCAGCAAGGCTCATGACGATGATCCCCTCTTCCTTCAAGCGGTGGCGAAGACGCGGAGCGATGAACGCGCCGACCAAACTCCCGGTTGCCGCCGAGGCGACGAGCAGACCCAGCCCCACTGCAGCCAGATCCTCACGCCGCAAGGCGAAAGCCAGATGGAACACCAGGAACCCAACCAGGAAGCGCATCCCCCCTGTAGCGACCACGGCTTGGCGCACCGTCATGGAACGCGCCGCCGAACGAGCCTCCATGCGTTCGTGGCGGGCTCGAGTCCGGCGGGGCGCGGGGAGGCGTGCGGCGGGGGCAGCTCCGAGCAAGTAGACCGCGGCAGCGACCAGCAACTCCGTCGAAGCGTCGAACAGTCTCAGGACGGCAAGGCCCAGAGGCACTGCGATGATGCCGGCGATGGCGGAGGACTTGGTAAGCGACGAGTTCGCGCGGACGAGGGTGCGGCCTTCGGGAGCGATGGCGGGCAACAGAGCAGCCCGTGCGATCAAGGCAACCCTCGAAAGGACGAGGATCGCGAACGCGATCGGAAAGAGAAGCAAGGAGTCGAGCCGGGTCGCAAACAGCCACGCCGCACCCGCTCTACCCACAGCGGCCAGAACGAGCGCGGCTCGGAGGCTCGCGGCACTCCGATCCAGGGCCTTGGACAACAACGGGGCGGCGATCGCGAACGGCGCCATCGTGAGCAGGAGATAAAGGAGCACCCGCCCCCGCGCGGTCGTCTCGGGCACCGAGAAGAACAGTGATCCGGCCAGGGCTAGAGCCACCAGGGCGTCGCCGCCTGCTCCGAAGGCCTGCATGAGCAACAGCCGGCCGAACTGGGGCGTGGCCGCTTCGCCCCGAACCCTCCGTGCGGCCCTCCTGAAGGCCAGCCGGACGAGAGGGACCTCGTGCTGAGACGTGTTATCCGGAGCCATCCCGGCATTCTCGCCTGCGCGTCCCGACCACGCCTCCCGCCGTCGGTAGAGGGCGCCCCTTCTCGTAGAGGATGGGCGCGGCCTGGTGAGACACTGGCGCCGTGGCACGGCAACCGCGACAGACGATCGGATCCGATGTGCTCGCGCCCGGGTACCGGGATCACGAGGGTGAATGGCGCGAGCCTCCGGAGGCGACGCTAAGACTCTTTCGAGCGATCCTCCAGCCTGACAGTGACGATCACTCCACCCCCACACGAAGCATCACCGTGGGGACACCAACGCCGATACCGGGCCCCCATGGGCTGCAGCTCGAGGATGGATCACAACTCGAGCTGCACGATCACATCCCGTCCGACATCCCGACCGGCTACCACGAGTTGGTCGCCCTCGATTCTGGAGCACGGACTCGGCTGATCGTTGCACCGGGAAGATGCTGGTCTCCTGAAGGCCTTCGAACGTGGGGATGGGCGACGCAACTCTACGGTGTGCGCTCGCATGACAGCTGGGGGATCGGTGACCTCCGTGATCTGCGAGATCTCGCGCGCTGGTCATCCGACCTCGGCGCGCAGATCCTCATGGTGAATCCCCTGCATGTGGCAGCGGCCGGACGACCGATCCAACCAAGCCCCTACTTCCCGAGCAGCAGATGTGCCCGCGAGATGCTCTACCTGCGCATCGAAGAGGTCGAGGGCGCATACGAGGCCGGCGTCGACATCGATGGCATCGCTTGGGCCGGGCGCGCGTTGAACGACACTCCGATCATCGACCGCGACCGCATCCACGATCTCAAGATGGCCGCCCTCGAGAGGATCTGGAACGTTTCCGCGCGCGACCACCTGCGTGATGGTCCACCTGGGGAAACAACTGCTTACGAAGGGTTCGCTCTCTTCGCGGCGCTGGCCGAGGCGAACGCCGGGCCCTGGCGCTCGTGGCCGGCAGGTTTACGTCGTCCTGATAGCTCGGAGGTTGGTCGCTGGAGGAAGACCCACGAGGATCGGATCGCGTTTCATACGTGGGTGCAATGGCTGCTGGACCGTCAGCTCCAGCGGGCCGGGG
This sequence comes from Actinomycetota bacterium, assembly GCA_030859685.1. Classification (GTDB taxonomy): domain Bacteria; phylum Actinomycetota; class CADDZG01; order CADDZG01; family WHSQ01; genus JACCXF01. Next base: position 7,168 of record JALZJQ010000095.1, read on the forward strand.
CGGAGATCTCGCTCATCACCGACCTCGCTATCGGCGTTGACCCGGGTGGCGCGGACGCGTGGCTATGGCAGGACCAGTTCGCTTCGGGCGTCGCGGTCGGGGCGCCGCCGGACGAATTCAACTCGGCGGGTCAGAACTGGGGCGTGCTTGCCTTCGATCCCCATCGACTCGATCGAGCCGGATACGAACCGTTCATACAAACAGTCCGAGCCGCGCTGCGTCACTCCGGAGGCATTCGGTTCGATCACGTCATGGGGCTGTGGCGTCTGTTCTGGATACCGGAAGGGGAGCCACCGGCCGCCGGCACCTACGTGAGATACCCGTCGACCAAGCTGCTAGACATCCTGGCTCTCGAGAGCCACCGAGCGGCTGCATTCGTCGTCGGCGAAGACTTAGGGACGGTCGAGGCGATGGTCCGGGAGGAGATGGCGCGACGGGACATGTTGTCGTACCGGGTTTTCTGGTTCGAGGACGTGCCTCCGCGCGACTATCCGCAGCATGCGGTGGCCACGATCACGAATCACGATCTACCAACCATCGCGGGAGTTTGGAGTGGCAAGGATCTGGAAGCTCAGACCGACGCGGGTCTCGAGCCGGACCTCGTGGCGGCCGAACGCGTTCGCCGGCGATTGTCCGAAGGTACCGGCCTCGATGAGGGCGCTCCCGCGAACAGGATCGTGCAGGAGGCCTATCGACTTCTGGCTACCGCACCGAGCGCGATCCTCACCGCGACCTTAGAAGACGCGCTTGCCGTCGAGGAGCGAACGAATCAGCCCGGCACCACCGACCAGTTCCCGAACTGGTCACGCGCCCTGCCGCGCACGCTCGAGCAGATAATGGAGGCTCCCGAGCCAAGGGCGATCGCAACCACCCTGACGCGTAACCCCTAGCATCCTCCGCGGCGATCTCTAGCTGGAACGATCGCAACCGCGGTTCACGGGTCGATGTCGACGCCGTCCGCTGACGTCTGCGCGGCTTCATGCACGGGTTCCACAAGCAACACCAGGCCTTCGGTCGCCATCACCCGGACCTGCGCGCCCTCAGCGATGCCCATCTCCATGGTCCGGGCCCGCCACATGGTGCCCTTGGTCATCACGGTGCCCTCTGGGGCTATATCGGTCTTGGCCTCACCGACCGCCCCCACCAGAGCCTCCTCCCCCGTGATGGGCCTCCGCAGTCGCACCCGCAATGCAGCCGTCATCACCGATATGAAGAACAGCAGCGTGAGCGCAACGGCCGCGCCGATCGCCCACGGGCTGAGACGCAGCGATTCGTCCACGCCGGCGAACAGCAGGATCGACCCGGAGATCAGCGCCGCCAGGCCACCTGCGGTCCACAACCCCAGGCCCACCATCTGCAGATCGACGATGAAGAGGGCCACGCCGAGAAGGATGAGGAACACCCCCGCCCAGTTCGTGGGAAGAACCGACAGTCCGTAGAAACCTAGAAGCAGCGACGCGGCCCCGAGGATGGCGGCGAGACCGATCCCAGGGTTGTACACCTCGAAGATGAGTCCGTACGCGCCGACGAGCAGGAGCAGGAATGCGAACTCAGGATCGGTCACCAGGTGAAGTAGCTGCTGGAGAAGGTTCGGATTCTGAAAGCGCAACGGGGCCGACAGAACACCTTCGCTTTCGTCCCAGGTCTCGAGCACGACGCTCGATCCATCCGCCGTCTCCACATCGGTCCCATCGATCTGCTCGAGGAGATCCGCAAGGGACGAAGCCGTGCCGTCCACCACGTCGATGTCGGCGGCTTCCGTAGCCTCGATCGTCGCGCCGTCTCGAACGGCGTCCTCAGCCCACTCCGGGTTGCGACCCCGAGTGACCGCGAGCTCGCGGATGAAGGCGACCGCATCGTTGGTGACCTTCGGATCCGGGTTGGCCCCCGCGAGGTTGATCGGGGTCGCGGCTCCGATCTCGGTGGACTCCGCCATGAAAGCGAGGTTGGACGCATGAACGATGAACGTTCCAGTCGAAGCTGCCCGAGCTCCGCGGGGCGCAACCCACGAGATGATGGGAACTTCCGAGTCCAAGATCTTCTCCACGATCTCGCTCATCGACACTCTCAACCCACCCGGAGTGTCGATCTCGATGACTGCGGCTTGAACCCCATCCTCTTCAGCCTGCTGGAGCTTGCTGACGAGGTACGACGCGGTTGGCGGATCGATCAGTCCTTCGAGCTGGATGACGTCCACCGTTTCCGCTGATGGAGATTGTGCAGAGCACGCCGAGAAGGACAGCGTGCACATCGCCGTCAGGAGGAAAGCAACAGCACCTCGCCGGCGTTGCGCTGGATGGAGAACCATGGCTCCATCCTCCCAGGGAGAGAGGCCATCCCCGAGCACGAGAAAGGCGGCGTCCGTAGACGCCGCCTTCGTGATAGCGGGGTTCCGATCGAACTACTTGCTCTTTCCAATGCCCTTTCCGTGGCCGGCAGAGTTCCCGGGTGCTGCGCCGCCGGGTGCTGCGGGGATCGCCTTCGGAGCGGCAGGCTTGGGCGCCTTCGGTGCCTTCGACCTCGGGGGCCCGGCACTCTCGGCGTACCCGCTCGGATGCCCCTTCTTCGCGTTCTTGTCCTTCTTTCCTGGCTTGGCTTTCGATCCGAGCTGCGCATCCGCTGCCATCGCGTCGGCACAAGCCTGCTCGGCGCTCGCGACGGTCGCCTCCTTGTCGTGCGCGATCGATCTGACCAACTCGCCATGAGCTCGACCGCGAACCGGACAGTGCGCTGCAACC
>JALZJQ010000099.1 GCA_030859685.1 Actinomycetota bacterium
CCCCGGTCGAGAGCGAGTGCCTCACCGTCTTGCGGACGTCGAGCTGGCCGCGGGCATCCCGCCGCCGCCGCATCCCGAGCCGGGTGCCGAGGCGGCGAGCCAGCGGACGGATCGCTCGCCTGAGATCATCGAGATCGCCGGACAACCGCAGGAAATCCGCATCCTCGGGAAGCGGATCGACCGCATACCGGGCGACCGCCTCCGGGCCCTTGTGTTCGGCGGTGCGCCTCCGGGTGTCGCGCACGACCGCGGCCTTGAAGCGTTCTGCGTTCGCCTTCAGCGCGTCCTCGCGTACTCGGCGCTCGAAGGCGGGGAGGCTCTCGTCGACGTCACGAAGGAGCCGACGCAGGATCCCTTCGACGTCCAGGTCTCGTGCCACCTGGAACGCGGAGAACCCACCGGCGTCTCCCGTCGGCCCGTAGCGGGCTACGGCGCGCCGGGCGAGATCCCGCACGGCCGTCTCGCCACCCCCGGTGAGCGCATCGATCACCTCGGCGGACAGCGCGTCGTCATCGACGACGGGATCGCGCGCGTCGCGAAGCGCCAGAGCCTCTGGACCCGCTCCGGTTCCGAAGTAGAGGTCGAAGAGCGTGTCGAACGCGTCGCGCTGCGAGGCGTTCTTGACCATCGTCGCTGCCAGCGCCGAACGCATGACCTCGCGGCGCTCGATGGCCAGGTTCTCCAGCGACCGGAGCGCGTCGATGCTCTCGCTCACGGACACCGGGATGCCGGCGACGCGCAGCGCCCGGCCGAACGACAGCATCCGGTCCAGCACCTAGGGATCCCGGGGGAGGCGCAGGTGCTCGGCGGCTCTGGTGATGTCGGATCGATATTTGAGGAGCACCGGCAGGGTTCGTCGCAGCGCGTCCTGATCGAGCGTCGTGATGCTCAGGTGCAACAGGGTCTGCGCCCAGTCGAGGGACTCCGCGATCGACGGCGACTTCTTCAGATCGAGCTCCCGGATCGTGTGCACGATGCGAACGACCTGGTCCACGAGCGACTCGGTGATGTCCGGGACCCGACGCAGGATGATGGCTCGCTCGCGCTCGGGCGACGGGAAGTCCAGATACAGATACAGACACCGACGTTTGAGTGCTTCGCTGAGCTCGCGCTCGTTGTTGGACGTCAGGACGACGAAGGGATGACGCCGCGCCTCGATCGTCCCCATCTCCGGGATGGTGATCTGCCAGTCGCTGAGCACCTCGAGCAACAACGCCTCGGCCTCGAAGTCGAGCTTGTCGGCCTCGTCGATCAGCAGCAACACCGGGTCCTCGGCGCGGATCGCCTCGAGCACCGGCCGTTCGAGCAGGTACGGCTCGCTGAAGATGTCCTCGGACAGGTGCTCCCACCCGGCCCCCTCGTCGGCCTGGATCCGCAGTAGCTGCTTCTTGTAGTTCCACTCGTAGAGCGCCTTGGCCTCGTCCACGCCCTCGTAGCACTGGAGGCGCACCAAGCGGGCACCGGCTGCCGTCGCCACGGCCTTCGCCAGCTCGGTCTTGCCCACGCCGGCCGGGCCCTCGACCAGCAGCGGCTTGTCCAGGCGATCGGCCAGGTGGACGACCGTGGCGATGGCCTCGTCGGCGAGATAGCCGGCGACGTCGAGGCCATCGGCGACGTCGTCGATCCCCTGGAAGCGGAATCCTGGTCCCATCGCCCCATTAAATCCGGTATCCGTCGCACCCGTTCCATAGGCTGAGACCGTGCGGATAACCGTCGAGGCCTGGGCTCCGGACTACGGAGGCGAGGTCGATCTCAGAGGGCCCGACGATCTCACCGTCGAACGGCCCGACACGGCCTGCGAGAACAGGCCCTGGGGCCCTGTTGTGCCCGAACCAGAGGGCGAGTTCTCGGCCCGGCCGGTGGGCTTCGTCGATGGGACCCGGCGGGTCGACGCCCGGCTGTTCCTGTCCGACAACGGCTCGGCCCCGATCCCCGGTGTGGCCGGTTCGGTGGGTGTGGGGGCGGTCGTGTGCGACTCCGCGACCCCGGGCGTCAACGGCCGCAAGGGCCCCGAATGGTGGGACCGCAAGACCGCGCAGATCACCGAGCTCCGGTTGATCCGCTTCCTCGCCACCGGGGGGGGACAGCGCGCCGCGATCTCGGCCGGCCCGGGGCTCGAGTACCAGAGCCTCCCCGTGAACGGGCAGTCGGTCGACGAGATGGTCTCGGCAGTGCACAACCAGATGCGGGCGCGCGAAGCCGAGCTCGCGCAGGACCTGGCCCAGCGGGACGACGCCCTCGTGTTCATCGATGGTCCCCTGGCCGTCATGAGGCCCGGCGCCACCACGGTCGTCGGCTTCATCAAGGCTCACCACGCCCGGTACCTCGAAGAGGCCGAGGAAGCCGTGCTCGGCGA
>JALZJQ010000107.1 GCA_030859685.1 Actinomycetota bacterium
ACTGGTCATCCTGTTGATGACGGCCGCCTGTGGAGGCGAAACCACAGGGGGCACGAGCGGGGGGTCGGGGGACGGCGGCGACTCGACCGAAGAGGCCACCGGGCTCCTGGGGGCCGTACAACAGGCCGGCGTGCTGCGCGTGTCGACCGACCCCGCCTACCCGCCTCAGTCGTCGTTGAACAAAGACGGTGAGTTCGAGGGCTTCGACATCGACGTCGCAACGGAGATCGCGGATCGTCTGGGCGTGGAGATCCAGTGGGAGACGCCATCGTGGGACGTCATCACCGCCGGCAATTGGTCGGGCCGCTGGGATGCGAGCGTGGGTTCGATGACGGTGACGCCGGAGCGGGCCGAAGTGCTGCACTTTTCGCCCGCGTACTACTACACGCCCGCCGCTGTTGCAGTACACGCAGATAACAGCGACATCACCGATGTTGAATCCGATCTCGACGGCAAGACGATCGGCGTGTGCGCAGGGTGTACCTACGATGCGTACCTGCAGCAGAAGCTCACAATCCCAGGTGAAGAGATCGAGTTCATGATCGACGATGCAACCGCTAAGGGCTACAACACCGACACGTCTGCGATCAACGACCTCGAGATCGGTGACGGCGAGCGACTCGACGCGGTGATCTCGGCGTTGCCGACACTCGAGGGCGCGATCGAGAAGGGAAAGCCTCTCAAGATCGTGGGTGACCCGATCTATTACGAGCCCCTCGCGGTCGCGATCGACAAGAATGCTCCCGAGGACCCGATGACACTTGTGGACGCCATCAGCGACATCATCGAAGAGATGCACTCGGACGGCACTCTGTCGGAGCTATCGGACAAGTGGTACGGGACTGACCTGACCAAGAAGGTGTGAGCGAGCCGACGAGCGCGGAGAGCGGACGGCGCCGTGTGACGGCGCTCGATCGCGCCCGAGACCGCTACGAGGCCGTTTCGAGCCGTCTGCCGTACAAGACGAAGCTCGCCGCGGTTTGGGTGGTCATCGCGCTCGCCCTGATCGGCACGTTCGTTGCGCTTGGACTGGATACAGCGTTCATGCGGGAGTGGGCGCCCTTCATACTCAAGGGCGCAGTGCTCACGATATTCATCAGCGCTGGTGGCATCTTGCTGGCCATACCACTGGCGTTGATGGGGGCGCTGGGCCGGCTGTCGAAGAACCCGATACCCAACGGGATCGCAAGCTTCTATGTGTCGTTCTTCAGAGGAACACCCCTCATCGTGCAGATCTTCTTCATCTACACAGCCCTCCCTCAGTTGGCAAGCCTGGGACCCGAGTGGATGCGCCCGTTCTTCATCCTGGACATCAACCTCGCCGGGATCCTTGCGCTCGGCATCAACTACGGCGCCTACATGACCGAGATCTTCCGCGCGGGCATCCAGTCGGTCGGCCACGGTCAGATCGAGGCCGCCCATGCGCTGGCGATGACTCATCCGCAGACCATGAGGCGGATCGTGCTCCCCCAGGCGTTGCGGGTGATAATCCCGCCCACCGGGAATGAGTTCATCGCCATGCTCAAAGACTCGGCTCTGGTGGGACTCGCCGGTACACAGGAGCTCTTCTACCGCGCCAATTCGGTTGGAAGATTCAACTTTCGCTCGCTCGAGACGCTGATCATGGCCGCTGCCGTCTACTGGCTATTGACGAGCATCTTCTCGATCTTCCAGAGGCGTCTCGAACGGAGGATGTCGAAGGGTTACAACCGCGAAGAAGCGGTCGAGACGAGACTGGCTCATCATGAGGCTCGTCTATGAGTGATGACCAGGTCGAGACGTCACCGTCGGGCGCCCACATCATCTCGGTAACGGAGCTGCAGAAAAGGTTCGGGCCCTTGCACGTCCTCAAGGGGGTCAACCTCTCGGTGCAGGGAGGCGAGGTCGTCGTCATCTTCGGCCGTTCCGGGTCGGGAAAAAGCACTCTGTTGCGCTGCATCAACTTCCTCGAGGAGCCGACTGCGGGGGCCATCGAAGTCGACGGCATCCGGCTCGATACCGGCCCCAACCTGCGAGTTCGTCGGGAGACCATCCGCGCCATCAGGATGCGAGCGGGGATGGTGTTCCAGGAGTTCAACCTGTTCCCGCACCTCTCGGTGCTCGAGAACGTCATCGAGGGCCCGGTAACCGTCAAGGGCATGCCCCGCCCCCAAGCAGAGCCGCTCGCGATGGAACTGCTCGAGAAGGTCGGGCTAACCGAGAAACGAGACGAGTACCCCATCCGTCTCTCCGGTGGTCAGAAGCAGCGCGTCGCCATAGCGCGGGCGCTCGCCATGGAACCGAGGGTGATGCTCTTCGACGAACCGACCTCCGCCCTTGACCCCGAGCTGATCGGTGGAGTGCTTTCCGTCATGAGGGATCTTGCCCGCGACGGCATGACGATGGTGGTCGTGACGCACGAGATGGGCTTCGCCCGCGAGGTGGCCAATCGCATGGTGTTCATGCACGAAGGCGAGCTGATCGAAGAGGGCTCCCCCACCGACCTCATCACCGGGGCGAGCGATGAACGCACGCGCCGTTTCCTGGAAGCCGTCCTATGAGCACGCAGACAACAGAACCGGACGAGTACCGGCCGACCGGCGCGTCGCTCATAGCCATCCTTCCGGCGTTGCTTTGTTCTGGGGGCGTGATGCTCCTCCATGTGGGGTCTTCAGGACGGGGGCTTCGGACATCAGCGAGACGATCCACAGCCGAGCATCGGCTATCGCCGTTGTCGCCCCCGTGGTGCTGGCGCTCTCGTACTCCATCATCGAGGCACAAAGCCCCCGTTCGATCGCCGTCCGCGACCCCATCGCCGCCGGCCTCGCCGTCACCGCCGCTGCACTCGCGCTGATCAGCCCGGTGTTTCACCACACCCGATGGACCGGCGTTACCCAGCGCGCGCTTTGGTTGGCGTTGTTCGCGTGGCTTCTGAGAGCGACACGGAGCAAGACCCTAGGCGGCGAGTAACGGACATCGGCGCGCAGTTTCGAGGAGGACTGCCGATTCGACGACGGCTCATGGGTCCTTCTTCTCCAGGTCGCGAAGCGCCGGGCCGTGTAGGACTCTTCCTTCGTGATCGAAGCGCGAACCATGACATGGACAGTCCCAACTCTTCTCCGCCGGATTCCAAGCAACTATGCATCCGAGGTGGGTGCATCTGGCGGACAGCGCATGGAGTTGTCCGTCGTCGTCCCGGTAGGCAGCAACTTGGTTCAACCCGACACCCTGGACCGCGGCCTCCCCGCGCTTCAGGTCCTCGAAGGACCCCTGCTGAGGATGTTTGATCCGGTCCCCGATGAAGTGTGCGGCGACCCTGGCGTTCTCTACGGCAAAGCTGGGTGCGGATGCTGTGACGGTCGCCCGATGGGGGTCGAACAGCGAGGCGAACTCGTTGTCACGACCGAGGATCGCGTCGCTGATGACCACGGCGGCGACCGTCCCGTTCGTCAGGCCCCACTTCCCGAAACCGGTGGCCGTGTAGACACGCTCCGACGAACGCCGGGCGGTGCCGATGTAGGGCAACAGGTCGACGGTTACTCCATCGTGCGCCGACCATCTGTGAGTTGCTTCCGTGACGCCAAAGCGCTCCGCCATCCATCGCTCCAGATCTCTGTAGTCGTTATCAGTGTCGTATTTCTGGCCGGCGGCATGGCCGTTGCCACCAACCATGACAAGCGTGCGATCACCATCGGGGATCGTGCGGATCGTGCGCGCCGGCTCGTCGATGCTGATGTACATGCCGGCTGGAGCGGCGGCGTGATCGATCGGGCCCGCTATCGCGTAGGAACGCTTCGGGTGGACCCGGGGGAAGAACAAGCCTCGATCCCAGAATGGGTAGTGGGTGGCCAGGATGACGTGCTCCGCGATGACCTCCCCCTCATCCGTGACTACGGAGCAGCGCTCACCCTCTGAGATGTCCGTAACACGAGACTGCTCGAAGAGATGGCTACCGTCGCCGGGGATCTCATCGGCGAAGTAGGCCAGGTATTTGCGAGGATGGAACTGGGCCTGATCGTCGAGCCTCACGGCGCCCGCGATGGGATACGGGAGGTCTACATCGGCGACGAACTCAACGGGAAGGCCTGCGCGCTGCGCTGCACCGACTTCCTTCTCGATCGAATCGAGCTTCCGGATGCTCTCCGCGTAGACGTAGTTGGACCGCCGCTCGAAGTCACAGTCGATGTCGTCTTCCTCGACCCAACGGGCGATCTGCTCCAGGGCCGCTTGATTCACGGCCGCATACGCTCGCGCTTTGTCGGCGCCGTGTTTCCCCTCGAGCTGTTGATAGATGATCCCGTGCCCTGACGTCAGTTTGGCGGTCGTATAACCCGTGACGCCGCGGACTACCCGGTCCATCTCCACCACGGCAACCGTGCGACCGGCACGCTTGAGGATCCGAGCCGCGGTGAGGCCCACGATGCCCGCTCCAACTATCGCCACGTCCACCTCGACCCGTCCTTCCAGATGCGGACGGCTTGGTGTCGAGGTCGAGTCGACCCAGTAGGAAACGTTGGTGGGCGAGTGGGCTTCAGACATCCGGTCCCCTGTCGGTGGTTTACGAGGCGAGAAACACGCAGAGGAACCTATGCCCCTGAGAGCGTCACTCTAGTTCTTATCCGCCGCAACACCTTAAACACCGAATGCCGTAACTCACTCGCCCCGGGTTCCGCTGCCTACGTGAACAAGGCGGCGGACGTAACCCACCGGACGCCAGCGTCAAACCGACTGCCTCGTCGGTTAAGAACCACGCCATCTCCGCTCGCTTTGCCGGCCCCCGGCGATACGTGGGCGCATCACGGCGCCCAACACGAGGTTCCTGAGGTTCAGGGTCGCCGCACCTGCGATCAGCGCACCGACCCGCACTCGAGGCGAGTAGCCGGCGAGCGTGAACTGCACGGAGCCTGAGAAGATCACGAGGGAGCTAACCATCGTGGCTGTCGCGCCGATCTCGGGGCCGATCAAGCTGCCGTAGATGACGCCAAACACGGCGTCGCGGCGGCCGGCGGCAGGGCTGCGAGGACTATCCTTCTCACGTCTAGGTGTTGACTCTGCGGTAGACGAGGTCGAAGTCGGTCGTGTAGTTGGTGCCGTCTTCGGCGATCTCCCAGCGTCCGGTGATCGTGTTCCCGTCGTCGCTCAAAGTCGCTGTGAACCGTTGCGAGAACGGCTCGCCCTCCCGCCAAAGCTTCCACTCGCCGTTGCCGATACTCATCTCGTACACGCGGCAGACGCCGCGCTCGTCGGAATACAGCTGGAAGTACGTCCCGTTGGCTGCATCGCATCC
>JALZJQ010000127.1 GCA_030859685.1 Actinomycetota bacterium
CCCAGAGGGTTCGGACGTAGGTCTAGGCGACGCAGCAGCTGGGCATTCGCGGCGACGATGATCGTCGACAACGACATCAGCACGGCGCCCACCGCGGGCGAGAGTGTGAAGCCCGCCCAGGCCAGAACTCCCGCGGCGAGTGGGATCGCGAAGGCGTTGTAGCCAGTCGCCCATACGAGGTTTTGCACCATCTTCCGATACGAAGCCTTCGACAACTGGATGACACCCACGACGGACCGAGGGTCGTCCGAAGCAAGGATCACTCCGGCGGATTCGATCGCCACGTCCGTGCCGGCGCCGATCGCGATGCCGACATCGGCGCGAGCCAAAGCCGGGGCGTCGTTGACGCCGTCGCCGACCATGGCCACTCGATGACCTCGCTGTTGCAGCTCAGCAACCCTCGAATCCTTGTCTTCGGGGAGCACCTCGGCGAAGAATTCATCGATCCCGAGCTCCTCCGCGACAGCCGCGGCGACTTGTTGAGCATCACCGGTGATCATCGCGACCTTCACTCCCATGGAATGTAGAGCGCGAACTGCCTCGTGCGATTCCTTGCGCACCTCGTCCTCCAAAGCGAAGGCCGCAAGCACGCTGTCGTTCTCGAGGAGGAACAGCACTGACGCTCCTCGCCTCTTCCACGCTTCGACCTCGTCGCGCAGCGCTTCTGGCAGCTCTGCATTTCGTTCTTTGACGAGCTTGGGGCCACCAACCGCGAGGGTCCGGTCGTCGACGGTGGCCTCGACACCCCGCGCGGTCATGGATTTGAATCCGGTCGCCCTTGGTATCTCACCCTTCTCTTTCGCCGCTTCCACGATCGCGCGCGCCAGCGGGTGTTCACTGTCGGATTCGACGCCTCCGGCAAGCGCGAGAACCTCGTTTTGGTTACCACTGGTCGCAACCACTCCGGTAACGATGTGTTCAGCCGCGGTGAGGGTCCCCGTCTTGTCGAACAAGACGACGTCGACGTCTCGCATCCGCTCGAGGGCGAGACGGTCTTTGACCAGGATTCCGTTCCGGGCCGACAGTGCGGTCGAGATGGAGATGACGAGTGGGATCGCTAGCCCGAGCGCATGGGGGCAGGCGATGACGAGCACGGTGACGGTTCGCTCGACCGCGCTCTTGGGCTCGCCGAACACCGTCCAAGCGATGTAGGTGATCAGTCCGGCAGCTGTGGCGACATAGAACAGGAGCGCCGCCGCCCGATCTGCGAGCGCCTGGGCCCGAGAGCGTGAACCCTGAGCCTCTGCGACGAGTCGCTGGATGCCGGCGAGCGCGGTGTTGTCTCCGACCGCGTCGACCTCGATGCGCAGGGCTGAATCGGTCGCGACGGTTCCCGCCGTGACTTTGTCCCCTTCGGTTTTCGAGACGGGACGCGATTCGCCGGTCAGCATCGACTCGTCTACGTCGGCGCTTCCCTCGACGACATGGCCGTCTGCTGGGATCCTTGCGCCCGAGCGCACGAGGACCACATCCCCTTCGCGCAACTCCGAGATGGCCACCGTCTCGACCCCATGGTCGGTCACCCGCTCCGCATCGTCTGGCAGCAACTCCGCCAAAGCCGCGAGCGCGTTACTCGCCTGCCCGATGGCCTTCATCTCCTGCCAATGGCCCAGAAGCATGATCGCGATCAGCGCCGCGAGCTCCCACCAGAAATCGAGGTCGACTGCCCCGAATTCGGTGGCCAGTGACGCGATGAAGGCCACCGAGATCGCGAGACCGATCAGGAGCATCATCCCGGGCTGACGCGACCGCGCTTCCTGAATAGCACCTGTGATGAACGGCCATCCGCCGTATACGAATATGACCGTGCCGAGGGCCGGCGATATCCAAGTGCTGCCCGCGAACTGGGGCGCGGTGTAGCCGAGCAGGTCCTGGAACATGTGGCTGAAAAACACGACCGGGATCGTTAGGGCGAGCGTTATCCAGAACCGATCTCGGAACTGGGCGGGGTCGTGATGGCTGTGGTCGTGCTGACCATGGCTGGAGTGACCGTCGTGAGCGTGGCCGTCGTGCTGGTCGGAATGCTCCATTTCGTGGCTCAGCGCGTCGTGGCCGTGGCTCTCATGGGTTTCGATCGCCGTGTGCTTCATCGAGGATTCACTACCCTTCTTGTCGTCTGGCTGACTTGACTACCATACCCCTCTAGGGTATAGAGATGTCAAGCCGAAGGAAGGAGCAGCAGTGAGGGGCTACTACGAAGACAAAGAAGACGTGCGCGCTCGCCTGAAGCGGGTCGAAGGTCAGGTCCGAGGGCTCCAGAAGATGGTCGAGAGTGACGCATATTGCATCGACATCTTGACCCAGATCACGGCGGCGTCCAACGCACTCAAGAAGGTGGCCGTGGGACTGCTCGACGATCACATCCGCCACTGCGTGGCGAATCAGTCGGAGTCGGGTAAGGACATGGTCACTGAAGCAACTGCTGCCATCGAACGACTGGTAAAGGCATAAGGAGGACGAGTTGACGACAGCATTCCTGATTCCAGATGCATCGTGCGGCCATTGCAAGAGCACTATCGAGTCAGCTGTGTCTTCGCTCGCGGGAGTGAGTGCCGTCGAGCTCGATCTAGAGAGCAAGCGCCTCAGCGTTGAGCACGGCAGTGGCGTCGATGCCGACCAGGTGCGGCGCCCGTATCGCCTCGAGGCGATAGAAACCTCTTTCGCAGCCTCACGTCCGACCGAGTGGAAGTTCGCCGTGATGGGAGCCAAGTGCCGCCGCGAAGTTTTCGTCTCTATCATTAAGAGCCTCATCTCCCGAAAGTAGTTTGATGAAGGAGGGGGCCTTCTCGAGGAGCTGGTCCCGGCGCACGCCTAACGAGAAGGGCGCCCGGAGGCGCCCTCGGCCATATCGGCCAACTCGAGATCGATCAACCGCGTCAGGTGCCACCCACCCATTGCCCCCTTACTAGGTCTAAGTCCACGCCCCCTTACTAGGTCTAAGTCCACGCTAGACCCGCGCGCTCGACAGGTCAACGCGGGTGTATGGTTATCCGGTAAACCGGATGATAGGGGGGGCAAGCCAGTGGCAGGTCGGGCCGCGATCCTCGAGTTGAAACCCACGCCTCTTCCCGAAGCCGAACTCGTGGCTCGGCTGTTCCGCACCCTCGGCGACGGCACGCGCCTACGGATCATCGAGCTCCTTATCGACGAAGGCGAGATCCATCAGATGGAGATCGTGCGCCGACTTGGAGCCTCGCAAGCGAGGGTCTCGGAGCATCTCGCGTGCCTCACATGGTGTGGCTTTGTCGGGGCTCGCAACGAAGGTCGCAAGACGCTGTACCGGGTCAGCGACAAGCGCGTCCACTCGATCATCGCGGGAGCTCGCCGTTTCCTTGACGACAACGAGGCAGGGATCGCTAGCTGCAGGACAGTAGTCCGCTGATGCCGATCAACATCGATGTTCTCGACACACAACACTCGGGGCTAGACGACGCGTTCCGCCGCCATGCCTTCGAGCAGCTGCGCTGCTCGGGACCAGTAGCCGCGTCCGACTTAGTGGCCTCGTCGCCCAGTGGAGCGGAAGCCGCTCGGCGGACACTTGATGAGCTCGTCGAGCGCGGCATGGCGATCGTCGAACACGACAAGCTGGTGGCGATCGACGGCCTCAGCCTCCGCCCGACCCAGCATCGGATGCGGATAGGCGACGACGCGTTGTTCACATGGTGCGCGGCCGACGCGATCGGCATCCCCGCTGCTTTGAGCGAGGTCGGCGAGGTCATCACCGCCTGCCCTCACTGCTCGGCCGAGATAGTCGTTCCCATCCAGGCTGGCCTGCCTCAAGCGAACGAGGACCTGGTGTTGTGGTTGCCGACCGCCAACTGTTCGCAAGTCGTCACACAGTTCTGTCCGGACGTGAACTTGTTCTGCAACCACGACCACCTCGACGCATGGCGCTCGCTGGCAGGAGATCCGGAGGGCGAAACCCTGAGCGCTGATGAAGCAGCCGAGCTGGGTCGCCAGTGGTGGGCCTATCTGATCGGGGCGCGCGATGACTGAAAAGGTGATCGCGCTGCGCTACTTCGACGGCTGCCCCAACTGGGAGGCCGCCAAGGCGCGCCTCGAGGAAGTCCTAGAGCAACTGGGTGAAACAAGAACTCTGGCACTGCAACGTGTTGAGACGCCACAACAAGCTGACGAGCTTGAGTTCCGACGATCTTGATCGACGGCATCGATCCGTTCGACGCGACGGGCCCGACTGGGCTTTTATGTCGGGTGTATCGAACCGAAGCGGGTCTGGAAGGAGCACCGAGTGTGGACCAGCTGTTCGCCGTCCTGAAGGAGACGTCATGAAGAAGCTGCTGTTGCTCGCTGGACTGCTGCTCGGTCTGGCGGCGGTCAACGCGCGCATCGATGCAACGCGACAGTGTTACTGCCAACCGGAATGCTGGTGCAAACGGCCGGGACTTCGGCATTTCCGCTGGGTGCTGCCGTTCGGTCACAAGGACGTCTCGTCTGAGCGGAAGGAGTCGATGGCTTGAGCGTCACCGAGGCTCGGGGCGATCATGACCATCACCACCACTCCGAATGGACATTGTGTGACTGACTTGGGATTTCGTCTGGCGCGCCCGGAGGGATTCGAACCCCCGACCCTCGGATTAGAAGTTTGATTCGCCTTAAGCGACTGACCTGGGGCTTTACTCGGAATCAGGGTCCTGAGCTGGCTTTTCATTGATCGTCGATGAGCATCGTTGAGCGTCGGTTTCCGTCTGTTCAGTCTCGCCTGATCGTTTCCACAATGGCTCCGGGTGATTGTTGACACCTCCCTAGCCGGTCTTCTGTGGATAACTATGGACCTTGTGCGGCCGGATCTGCCTCACCTCCTTTTCTGATCT
>JALZJQ010000165.1 GCA_030859685.1 Actinomycetota bacterium
GAGGGTCTGGTCGGAGACGTCGACTTCGATGCCGCGAAAGAGGTCGCGTCGGCGATCACGCCCGTCCCCGGTGGGGTGGGCCCGATGACCATCGCCATGTTGCTGGCCAACGTGGTCACGCTCGCGCGCGTCAGTACCTGAGGATCCCCGAGGAAGGTCACGCTATGGCCGCGACGGCCGTCTAGCCGCTGCCCGACGAATCGTCGCCCGAGCCGCTTCCGGACGAGGCGTCCCCGCCCGAGCCGCTTCCCGATGAGTCGTCCCCCGAGCCGCTGCCCGAGGAATCATCGTCCCCCGACCCGCTTCCCGAAGAGTCATCGCCCCCCGAGCCGCTGCCCGAGGAGTCGTCTCCGGACCCCGATCCCGAAGAGTCGTCCGAGCCGGAACCTTCATCTCCTCCGCTTTCTTTCCGCAGTTCTTCGCGCACCTCGGCGAGGACCTCGGCGGCTTCCGCTTGGACGTCCTGGATCTCCTCGAGGGCGTCAAGGCGCTCGTCGGGGCCGAGCTCGTCCGCCAGGGCGCGAGCGTCACCGAGCCGGCCACCGGCTTTGGTGATCACGAGCTCCTGCGCCTGCTCCACGGTGGCGGCGTCTTCTGCCTGATCGACGAAGTCCTCCGCCCGCTCGATGTTCCGTTCGATCTCCTCTTGCGGGTTCGTGGCAAGACCGGCCTCCGCCATCGCCTTGCGCACGGGGAACAGGAAGTCCCCTCCCGTGGCACTCCGCCCGAAGAACGCGGTCAGAGCGAGGAGGAGCATGAGGGCGGTCGCGGGGACCGCGAACCTCAGTGAGGGCATGTGGGAGGCTTTGCGGCCGGCCAGGGCATGAACGAACATCGACCGCTCGCGACGGGCGGGAGGCGGTTCGACCGCGAACGCTGCCTCTATCTCCTTGGCCAGCTGGGCGATCGAAGTCTCGTCCTCGTCGCCCGGCTTCCCGGTGCCGGTCAGCATCTTGTCGAGGTCTCGCTCGGTCTTGCGCGTCATCGTGCCTCCACCTCCTCTCTCATCATCCCTCTTAGGTTGGTCAGTGCTCTGAACTGAAGTTGTCGTACGGCGTTCGGCTTCCGCCCCATCACGTGACCGACCTCGCTCGTGTCAAGCCCGGCCGCGAAGCGAAGCAGGACCACCTCACGCTGCTCGTCGGCAAGCGACTCCAGCATGCTGCCGAGGCGAGCGGCCTGCTCGCCCGCCAGCACGCTCGCAAGAGGGTCGAGCTCCTGGGTTGACGCGGTCTCGTTCGAGGCACTGTCGCTGGGCGTCTCCCGGCGGTTCCTACGGACGTGGTCCACGATGAGGTTCGCCGCGATGCGGAAGAGCCAGGCTTCGAAGCCCGAGCCCTTCCACCGGAACTTGTCGATATCGCGAAGTACACGAGCGAACGCCTCCGAGGCCACATCCTCCGCGTCGGATCGGTTCCGGAGCTTGCTCAGCGCATAGGCGAAGACACGCGGGTGATAGTGATCGAAGAGCGCCCCAGCGGCTTCCTCGTCGCCCGCGATCGCCTTGCGCACGATCTTTCTCAGCTCCGTAGTTTCCACGCGTTGCCTGCCTAACGGTCTCGGGGGCACAGCGTTACGCCCTTTCTCTACCCGATTCGAGTGCCGTCTGGTCTCGGCCATGCCGTAACGCGGTCCCATCTCGGCCGTTGAACCGAGGACACCAGCATCGACGGGAGGAGATCCCACATGACCAACATCCAGAAGATCGCCGCCATCGCCGTCGTGGCCCTGCTCGCGATCGCCGGAGCGGCCCTCGCTCTGACCTCGAACGGCGCCGCACCATCGTCATCTCCAAGCCTCGAGTCGGCCGGTGGCGGCTCCGGTTCCGGCGGTTCCGCTGAGCCCAGCGGTGTTGTCCCCTCGGCGGGACCGTCGGGCTCTCCCCAGGCCTCGCAGGCTCCCTCCGCGGCTCCATCGTCCGAGCCCTCGGTGGTTCCATCGGCGAGCGCGGACTCCTCCGCGGCTCCTTCGAGCAGCCCGGATGCATCCGACGACAACGGCGGCAACAGCGGCCCCGGCTCGAACGACGATGACGGGGACAACGATGACGGGGACGACAACAGCGGCCCCGGGTCGGGCGATGATGACGGGGACGACAACAGCGGCCCAGGCTCCAACTCGGGGCACGGCGGCGATCGCGATGACGATGATGACGACGACAACAGCGGTCCCGGAGGCGGAGACGACGACAACAGCGGCTCGGGCGGTGGCGACGACGACTGACTCCATCTGATCAGGTCGAAGAGAGGCGCTTCGGCGCCTCTCTTTCGCGTGGGAGGGCATCGGGTAGGTTTGGAAACCCTTCTCAGTAACTCGTCCCCGACCACAGGAGTTCCCTCATGCCGAAGAAGACGCATCGCGTCACCTTGATCCCGGGAGATGGCACCGGTCCGGAGATATCCGAAGCCACACGGCGCGTGCTCGAGGCAACCGGCGTGGCGTTCGACTGGGACGTGCAGCATGCGGGACAGGACGTGATGGAAGAGCACGGGACGCCGCTTCCGGATCACGTCCTCGAGTCGATCCGGTCCAACTCCGTCGCCATCAAGGGACCCATTACCACTCCCGTGGGGACCGGCTTCCGCAGTGTCAACGTGGCGCTCCGGAAGGAGCTCGACCTGTATATGTGTCTCCGGCCGTGCAAGTCGTACAAGGGTGTCAGATCGAGGTACAAGGACATCGACCTCGTGGTGGTGCGCGAGAACCACGAGGATCTCTACGCCGGGATCGAGTTCGAACAGGGTTCCTCGGAGGCGGCGAAGTTGATCGACTTCATGGCCGATCTCGGGGCGCGGAGGGTCCGCGAGGACTCAGGGATCTCGATCAAGCCGATCTCCGTCACCGGCACGCGGCGGATCGTGAAAGGTGCCTTCGACTACGCCGTCAAGCACGGCCGCAAGAAGATCACGGCGGTCCACAAGGCGAACATCATGAAGTTCTCGGACGGCCTGTTCTTGAAGACAGCGACCGAGGTTGCGGACGAATACAAGGACTCGGGCGTCGAGTTCGAGGAGCGCATCGTCGACAACATGTGCATGCAACTCGTTCAGAAGCCCGAGCTCTACGACGTCCTCGTTCTTCCCAACCTCTACGGTGACATCGTCTCGGATCTCGGGGCGGGATTGATCGGGGGACTGGGAGTCGCTCCGGGGGGGAACATCGGCGACGAGGCGGCCGTCTTCGAACCCACCCACGGTTCTGCACCGAAGTACACCGGCCAGAACAAGGTGAACCCGATGGCGATGATGCTCTCAGGGGTGCTGATGCTGCATCACCTCGAGGAGATGGACGCCGGCGACCGCCTCGAGAAAGCGATCGAAGCGGTCATCGCAGCCGGCGACAAGGTCACATACGACATGAAACCGTCGCGGGATGATCCCTCGGCGGTCGGAACTTCTGAGGTAGCCGACGCCGTCATCGAGAAGCTGGAACAGTCTTAGAGAAGGGGAACCCGAACATGGCTGGAGGAACTCGAAAGGTAACGGTCGTCGGGGCGGGGAACGTTGGATCCAACACGGTCCGCCGGATCGCTGAGGAAGACCTCGCCGACGAGGTCGTGATGATCGATATCGTCGAGGGACTCCCTCAGGGGCTGGCTCTGGACATCAACCAGTCGGCGCCGGTCGAGGGATTCTCGTGTCACGTCACCGGAACGAACGACTACGCGGAAACACAGGGATCCGATGTCTGCGTGATCACGGCAGGGCTACCGCGCAAGCCCGGTATGAGCCGGATGGACCTCCTCGAGAAGAACTCGGAGATCGTCGGCCAGGTGACCGAACAGCTCGCCAAGAACTCTCCCGAGTCGACCCTCATCGTCGTTTCGAATCCGCTCGACGAGATGACCTACCTTGCCGCGCTCGTATCGGACTTTCCGAAAGAGCGCGTGATGGGCATGGCGGGGGTGCTGGATTCGTCTCGCCTGCGGTATTTCATCGCTCGTGAGTTGAACGTGGCGCCGGGCGCGGTCGAGGCGATGACGCTGGGTTCCCACGGCGACCAGATGGTGGCCCTCCCTCGTCACGCGACGGTCGAGGGCAAACCGCTGCCCGAACTGACCGACGACGAGACCCTGCAGAGCCTCTTCCAGCGAACGCGCGATGCGGGGGCCGAGATCGT
>JALZJQ010000164.1 GCA_030859685.1 Actinomycetota bacterium
GCCCCCCCTCTCTTGCCGTCCCAGTTAGCGTCTGGGGCATGATCCTGATATCCGCGAGGTTCAGCCGGGTTTCGGCTGCGCTCGTCGTCGGTTTCCTCCTGGCTGCCTGTACCGGGAACGGTGATGCATCCAACACAGAAGTCGACGCCGAGCGACCCCCGCCAAGCGGGGAACTGAGGATCGCCTCGGTTACCTCACTACTCGACTCCCCTTACGTGCTGGGGGATCGTCTCTACGGGTTTCCCGGAAGCGATGAGCCCCCGCGGCTCGGCGGAAGCGTCAACTCCCCGTTCGTGGCGACGCTCGCCCCTGCCGCGGTCCCCGACGATGCCGGCCGGTTCGTCGCTTACCACACGTTCAAGCGCAAGAGCCCCGTATTGTTAGTACGCGACCTCGAAACGGAAAAGGACTCACTGCTCGCCCGGGGTGCGTTCTCGGTCGCGTGGGGGCAGGGGGGGATCGCCTACTTCAAGGGTTTGGAGCCGCGCGTTCGGAAGCCGCTGCGCTACCTCGGCCACGTCTTCGTGAAACGGTCCCTGCGCGCCCCCGCGGAGCGCTGGACGACCACGCCCGATCGATATGCGGTCTCGGCTTGGGCGGGCAAACGGCTCATCGTGCACAGGATGAGCCGGACGTGGCCAGACCTCCTCGTAATGGAGGGCCCACGACGCACGCGCCTGCTGGCGGAACGAGCTGCCTTGATAGCGCTAAGTCCCGACGGCTCGCGTGCGATCATCACCGAAGAGCCGTCGCCCTCTCCCATTGTGAGCGTTGTGAACATCGCCGACGGGAAGGTTCTGGCGAGCCTCGATCTCGCCGATGTCTCCAAGGAAGTCGCCGACGAACCGATCAGCTACGTTGCCGACTCGGGTTCGTGGGTAGAGAACACGGTCATTGCTGCCGTCAGTGGAGGACTTGCTGTCTTCAGGATCGATCGCGAGGGGATCGCCCTCGAGCAGAAGTTGAGTGTGGATGCGGAGGTCTTCCCCGCGGGTTTGCTGGAGCCTCGGATGGAGGGGTCGGATCGCACTTTCGTGACATGGGGAGAGCTTGCTTTGAAGCCGCGCGCCGCTCTGCCTAAGAGAACCATTCTGGAGTGCGACCGCTTCACCCTCCGTTGCGAGCAGGGGGAGTCCATCGCCGCTCCTCTAGCGCCTCGTCCCGTGTACAACCCGAGCCGTCCCTAGGCGATCGTGATCGTTGTTGGCGGCCTCGAGAAGCCGAGCTCTTACCCCTTCGAGTCTGGGCCGGCCAGGCGAAGGAGGCGGCCGAAGTTCAGGGTCCAGCCGACGCCGAAGACGCCGGGGGTGACGATCCGTTCGTCTTCCGGGTTCCACCACGCGGCCTTCATGCGCTCGAAGGTGGGGACGCGGAAGTCGTAGGGGACGACGCCGGCGACCTCGCCGTTCCAGGTTCGCTCGCCTTCGGGCTTCTGTAGCTCCTGCCACAGCGCGGCCCCCGTTAGCGCCATCACCGCCAGCTTGAACAACGTCTGCATGCGGCTCTTTCGTTTCATGATCTCCTCCTGTTCACCCGGCACCCAGTCTCTCCGAATCGTGGCCTGTAGTTCTCGGTTCCCAGGATGACCAGGTCCTAAGCAGTGAATGGAGACGGTCTCCGATTGCGTAGGGTGTAGCCCATGTTCCAGGGAGAGGTGATGGCGATCTATATCTCGCCGACCAAGGGCGCTGCCATGACCCCCGTTGACGAGATCAAGGCGATCGAGGGCGTCGGCTTGGACGGTGACCGGTACGCCGCCGGAGGAGGAACGTTCTCCCACAAGAAGGGTCCGACGCGCGAGGTCACCCTGATCGAGTCGGAAGCCATCGAAGCCGCAGCCGCCTCATACGGCGTGGAGCTTGGGCTGGGTGACAGCAGGCGCAACATCGTGACGCGCGGCGTTCCCTTGAACCACCTCGTCGGCCGCCACTTCCGAGTGGGCGAGGTCGTTCTCGAGGGCCTCAAACTCTGCGAGCCCTGCGGCCGTCTCGAGAAGCTCACGCAGCAGGCCGTTCGCAAGGCGTTCGCTCACAGGGGCGGCCTGCGAGCGCGCGTCGTGACCGGTGGCCCCATCCGGAATGGCGACGAGGTCCGGGCGTTCGATCCATCGTGAAGCTAAGAACTGGACGGGCGGTCGTGTTGCTGGCGGTCGTTGTAGCCGCGGCGGCCTGCGGCCGCGACGAGGGAGGTTCGGATGACACGGCTGCAGGAGGCGCAGAGGGGTGCGACACCAGCATGGTGACTACCGACTCCGGCTTGCAGTATCAGGATTCTGAATGCGGCCAGGGGCCGGAGGCGGTCTCCGGCGATGTCGTGACCGTTCATTACACGGGCAAGCTCGAGAACGGAGAGACCTTCGACTCCTCCGTGGGAGGCGAACCCTTCACGTTCCAGCTGGGAGTGAGCCAGGTGATCCAGGGCTGGCACGAAGGCGTGGCAGGCATGAGCGTCGGGGGGAAGAGGACGCTGACGATCCCACCAGAGATCGGATACGGGAAGGCGGGTAGTCCTCCCGTCATCCCGCGCAACGCCACCGTGATCTTCGACATCGAGGTGCTCGAGATCCAACCGGGCTAGATCCAGCACCACCCATCCGGTGGAAGAGCATCGCTGGGGCGGAACACCGACTTGCGCACCTTCGTCTCCTCGCCCTCGCCCTCCGTCACAGTCGTGGTCGTGGGTGCGCCGGCGGCCTTGTCGCAGTCGTCGAAGAGCCATATCCGCGAGCGCCACGAAGGTTCGTCCAGAGGAACCTTCGTCAGCACCGGGTAGAGCCAGGCGAAGATCCCGATCGCTGCGGCCGCGTAGAGTCCGATCGCCGCCTTCGCTTCCCACGTCGCCCCGATGCGTGCCACGAGATAAGCAGGCCCAAGGAAGAGGAACGGAAGAACGGGCAAGAAATAGAACAGGAAGACCGCGGGTCGATCTCCGGCGAGGACCAACCAGGGTAGGTACGTCCAAGCGACTGCGGCGAGGATGAAACCCTCCGCGCGCCCGCGCTTGCGGATCCACGCGTAGCCCACCGCGACGAGGGAGAGCATCGACGTCCACCACACGAATGGGTTCCCGGTCGCGAGGATCTCGGAGTAATCGTCGTTGGGTGTTTCGAAATAGTACGACACCGCCCGCTTGAGCAAGGGCCACGACCACGGGGGACTTTGATAGGGATGGTTGCTCGACAGTCCGCGGCTGGTGCTGAACATGTAGTACTGGCGGTCCCACCACGCGCGCCACCAGGACCCGTCGGTCCAGGGCGCCTGGAACACCGGCCCCTCGAGCCTGCCCGCGAACGTGATCAGATACGTCAGCAGGGGCACCACCACGAGCCATCCGATGACGGTCGGCCACTCCTCGACAACGGCGCGACGCAATGGGCGCGCAACACCGTTCCTGCGACGACCGGTGACCTCCCAGACGATCGTGAGCGCCACGATCCCGGCTACGGCAAGAAGGCCCGACCACTTGGCCGACACGGCCAATCCGGCGCTGATCCCCGCAGCCAGGCGCCACGGACGGAACGATCGTGCGCCTTCCCGGCGCGTACGGTCTCTATCGAAGACGATCGCCGTGAACGCGAGCAAGGTGAAGAGAGCGACGAAGATGTCGAGCATCGCGAGGCGAGACTGAACGTGGTGGAGGGGATCCAGGGCCAACAGTCCGCTTGCCAAGGTTGCGGCTACGGTCGACTTCAGCACTTTTCTCGCCAGCACGAACAGCAGGGCAACGCAGAGAACGCCTGCGGTGGCCGAGGCGATGCGCCAGCCGAACGCATCGTTGCCGAAGACTTGGACGCCCGCACCGATCAGCCATTTCCCCAACGGGGGATGAACCAGGGTTTGCTCGGACCCCACGCCGCAGATGCTCTCGGATGTCTTGAAATACCAGCAACCGTCGCGCGCGTAGTAGGTCTCGTCGAAGACGAGGCGGGCGGGGTCGGAAAGTCGCACGAAACGCAGGATCCCGGCGAGCAAGGTGACGGCCGTCACAGCGAATCCGTCGCCGCGCCCCCAACCGCGCCGCTCCGGCACCTGCTGCTGCTCGTGGTCGTGGGGGGTGATTTCCGTCACGGGTCGGGAGCATAGTTAGTCTCCGGGCTGTGCGAGTCATCAGAGCCGGATCCAATGCCATCAAGCACGCGCCGCTTGCGGTGCTGCCCTACGCGCTCCAGAGCCTTCTCACGGCCGGCGCCGTGCTCCTTGGGGTCATACCGGCAGGTCCTTCCGGGGCGGCAGCAGGGGCTGTGTTTCCGCTGGGGTCGTATTTCGACGTCAAGCAGGCGCTTGCGTACACGGACGGATGGCTCGCGTTCGCGCTCGTCGTTGCGTTATCGATCCTTTTCAGGGGAGGCGTCCTCGGGGCCACCTTGTACCTGTCCGCGCGCGACCGTGCTTCGGCGCAGCTCGTGTGGCGTTCCCTACTGCTCGCCGCCGCTGCGAGCTTCCTACTCATCCCGGCCGCGGGCGTGTTCTTCGCTGCGGTCGCCATCCGCTACGCCCCGTTCGCCTGGGGGGCGCTCGTTCTCGCCGCGATACCCGTCTTCTTCGCGACACGATCGGCGGTCCGTTTGCGACCCGGAGCGACGGGCGGTGGGGTCACGCCGTCCGGCTTGCTGGTTTACGTGTACTTCATCGTTCTGCTAGGAGTTGCCATGGATGTCCTGGTGGACGTCGGGCCGTGGGCTTCAGCGATCGTGATGGCCGGATCCGGGCCGGTCGCGGCTCTTTTCTTCCTCGGGTGGTGCGAGCTGGCCACCGACAAGACGGCCCACCGCATGGCGCCTCTCGGCATAGCTACGCTCCTACTCATCGCGCTGATCCTGGGGGCCGGCATCTACGACCGGTTCTTGTCTCAGCCCGAAAGGTTCGGGTCGAGGGCCCCAGGGACCCTTGTATTGCTCGGCGGAGCGGACTCGGCGTCTAAGAAGGGAGCCCTGATCGATTTCAGGGCGGCATGGGTCGGCCACGGCGCGGAGAGGCGGCTGCTCTCCTATCGCGCGGATGGCCCCTACGACGCCCTCGATACGCACAAGGATCTCGACGACGTAGCGTCGGCGGTAGCGCGTCAACTCGAGGGATCCGACGGGCCCCTGCACCTCCTCGGCCACTCCCAATCAGGCTTGATCCTCGACCGGCTGATCGCGCGCGGTCTGCCGGGCCCCTCACGAGCGGTGGATCTGGCACCTCCCCCTCCCCGGCCTCCACCCATCGAGGTCCCCCCGCCCGGCGTCACGGGTGCCGGGAAGCCCGGCGGAGACTTCGCACGCGCTTTCTCCGGCGCGCTCGATGGCATCGGATTGATGCCGTTCGATCTGGATTCACCGGCGGCTCCGGCGAACCTGAAGCCCGTGGTGGGGGTCTCGCCCGAGACGCGCCGCCTTACGGCATGGGCCCTCGGGGACTCGGTGTGGCTCTACGGCGACTGGCGACGCGCCGGCGAGGTCAACCTCGTGTCACTGTCCGATCACGTGGGCATCACGCGGGACCGGCGGACGCTCGACGCGGCACGGCGTTGGTTCGTCGAGCGGCCGGTGCTCGGCGACGAGTCGTCGTGGCGCGGCGCCCTGGTGGAGTCGGTGAGACTCCTGTTCGAACCCTGGCGACCCGGGAGGCTCTGAGGTGGGCGGCGTACTCATGCTCTGTGGCACCCCGATCGGCAACCTGGAGGACGCCTCGAAGCGTCTGATCCGCACCCTGGAGGAAGTCGATTGCATCGCCTGCGAGGACCCTCGCCGGACCAAGAAGCTCCTCACCCACTTCGGCGTTCGAGCGCACGACCTGGTGGTTCTCAACGAGGGGAACGAGCGCCGTCAGTCGGGCCGGTTGTTGCAGCGACTGAAGCGTGGCGACAGCGTGGCACTGGTCTCGGATGCGGGCATGCCGGGGTTGTCGGACCCTGGATTCCGCCTGGTGAGGGGATGCGTCGAGGAGGGGATCGAGGTCGGGGTCGTGCCCGGGCCCACGGCCGCGGTCACCGCCCTGGCCATCTCGGGTCTGCCTCCGGGTCGCTTCGCCTTCGAGGGCTTCCTCCCCCGCAAGCCGGGCGACCGCGCGAAGCGCGTTGCGGAGCTGGCGACCGAACGACGAACGATGGTCTTCTACGTTTCGCCCCACCGCATCGAGGTCTACCTGTCCGAGCTTACGGACGCCTGGGGAGACCGCCCTGCCTGCCTGGCGCGAGAGCTAACGAAGATGTTCGAAGAGGTGAGGCGCGGGTCGTTGTCGGGGCTCCTCGATGGGGTGCGCTCGGACCCCCCGAAGGGGGAGATCGTTCTGCTTGTGGGGGGCGCCTCCGTCGAACCCGCTCCGGTGGAACCTGAGGAGCTCGCTGCGCGGGCCCGGGCCTTGATGGATGAGGGCGTGGATCGGAAAGAAGCGATGAGCAGGGTCGCCCGCGAAACCGGCGTCAAGCGCCGTCAGGTGTTCGATTCTCTGCTGGCCGACAAGCAGAACTAGCCCTCCGCAGCGATATCCGCGCGAAAGAACGTCCGCATCGATGTCGATTGCTCCTAACATGCGGACGATCATGGGGAAGCGAAGTGGCACCGCGAAGATCGCGCTAGCGGCCTTCCTGACGATGTGCACCCTGGCGGTTCAGGCCGGGGGCCAGATGAGCGCGTCCGGCGCGGATCGATTCACCATCCATCGATCGCGGGTCTCTCCCGGCGTTCGGTTGACCAAGATCGTCGACTCCAGGGGTCCGAATCGCGTCAGCGTGCTGACCGTCGACCCTTCTCGCGTCCCCACGATCGACGTTGCCCTTGCGAGGAACAAGCTGCCCGGTAATCAACGTACGAGCGGGATGGCCGCGCAACACGGTGCGGTGGCGGCCGTGAACGGGACCTTTGGGCTCCCCGGTGGAAGGCCGGTTGGGTTGTTCGCCGAGGATGGGGAACTCAAGACAAGCTCGCTCACGTGGGGGCGCGCCTTCGCGCCTACGCACGACGAGTCGAACTACTTCTTCGGCCACCCAGGCTTCTCTCTGACCGCGACGGGCGGTACCTCAGGCACGATCCTCAAGGTTCACACGTGGAACGAGGGCCCCCCGGCAGAGGATGAGATAGCGGGATACACGACCGCAGGGAAGCGGATGATCGCACCACCCTCTCAGGCTTGTTCGGTCCGGCTGCTTCCGCAATCGAAGCGGGCGTGGGCCGAGAACCAGGATGGCTTCGAGCGCAAGATGTTCGTGGACCGCGTGCGATGCAGCGACCAACGGATGAAGCGCCTCGGCGGGATCGTTCTAGCCACCCCGACCTGGGGCCCGCTTGCCCCGAAGCTGAGGAGCCTGCTGCTAGGCGAGCTGGTGATGATGCGCTGGTCTTTCGGGTGGCCGGGGGCACTGGACGTCCTCCCCGGGAATCCCACGCTCATGGAGGACGGCGACAACGCCGGCTACTGGTGCGCCGACCCCTTCTGCGGGCGTAACCCACGGACGGGGGTCGGACTAGACGGTGAGGGCCAGATCCTTCTCGTTACCGTGGATGGTCGCCGCCCCGGTTACTCCGTGGGCATGACGTTGCTCGAGTTCGCACGCCAGTTCGAGCGGCTCGGGGCTCGTTGGGCCCTCAATCTGGACGGCGGCGGCTCGACGACCATGTGGGTGAAGGGGCGGGTGGTCAACCGCCCGTCGGACCCAGCCGGGGAACGCCACGTGAGCTCCGCCCTGCTCGTTCTGGGTGGCCAGGACCCGGGTGAAGTCGAGCCCCTGAGCTACGGTTCGCTCGCGTTCGAGACGCCCACTGGAGGCCCAACGTCGACTGACTCCTCCCTCGTCGCTCCCACACCGGAGCGATCGGTCGAGTCGGTCCTATCGGGCCAGCTGGCCGCGGATGACCCCGGCTCCACTGGAGGTTTGCTCGACGCGATCGATGGGGGCGAGGTCGAGCCCTCGGCGCATCTATCGCCCACCCTTCAGCGGATCGCCGACGAGTTCGCGGAGGGCATGGCGCGGCCCTGAGGCGCGCTCAACCGGTGCGGGGTGCTGCGGGGGAGAAGCTCTTAGCCGGAGACGACGGCGTCTTCGGGCAGCTTGACCTCGAGGCGGCCCTGCTTACCCAGCTCTCCGGCGCACTTCTCGCAGACCTTGCGGTCCATATAGTCGAGCAACGGGGCTTCTGCGGCGCAGAAGACACAGACGTCCTGGCGCTTCTGCAGGATCACGCGATCGCCGTCGACGCTGATCTCCAGCTCATCACCCTCGTGGATCCCGAAAACCCGGCGCAACTCTGAGGGCAGCACGATACGGCCGAGCTCGTCGATCTTCCGAACCACGCCTGTAGACTTCATTCGCATACCCTCCATCTGGTAGTTAATGGTCAATCTAGTCCCGGCCCAACGGCCGGGTCAATTTGCAAACGAGGCGAGTTACGCACCCGTTTGGGGACGCAACTCCCCCCGAGCAGGTGTCGGCGGTTGCGGGCCGGCGGAGGCTCGCGGGTGGAAACGGGCAGGTCAGAGGCGCTATTGGTAACGCCGCACGAGAGCGAGTTGTGCTCTCCTCGACCCGGAAGAGAAGCGATGAGCGAGCAGGTCTTCTACCTGACTACTCCGATCTACTACATCAACGACGTGCCTCACCTGGGCCACGCGTACACGACGGTCGCCGGGGATTTCCTCACCCGTTTCAGGCGGTTGCAGGGGCGCGAGGTGCATTACCTGACCGGCACGGACGAGCACGGTCAGAAGGTGTTGCGTTCCGCCGAGGCGAAAGGGATCGCGCCGAAGGCTTGGGCGGACGAGATCGTGCCCCGGTGGAAAGAGGTATGGGGGGCCCTGGACGTCTCTTACGACGACTTCATCAGGACGACGGAGGAGCGGCATGAGGGACCCGTCCAGGCGTTCATGAATGCGCTCCACGAGAGGGACGAGATCTATCAGGGCACGTACGAGGGCCTTTACTGCGTCGGATGCGAAGAGTTCAAACAGCCTGACGATCTCGTCGACGGAAAGTGCCCGCTTCACGGGACCGCGCCCGAGGTCGTCAAGGAGGAGAACTATTTCTTCCGGCTGTCGAAGTATGCGCAGCCACTGATCGATCTGTACGAGTCCGAGCCCCACCGGCTTCTGCCCGAAGCGCGCCGCAACGAGGTGCTCGGGAAGTTGAAACAGGGACTGGATGACCTGTCCATCTCGCGCGTGAGCTTCGATTGGGGGATCCCGATCCCGTGGGACTCCAAGCACGTGATCTATGTATGGATCGACGCGCTGCTGAACTACATCAGTGCCGTCGGCTACGACTCCGACCAGGAGACGTTCGAGCGGATCTGGCCCGCGAGCGTTCAGCTGGTCGGCAAGGACATCCTGTGGTTCCATGCGGTCATCTGGCCCGCCATGCTCATGGCGCTCGAGCTCCCGTTACCCGAAACGATCTTCGCCCACGGCTTTCTGCAGGTGGGGGGCGAGAAGATGTCCAAGTCGAAGTTGACCGGTATCTCGCCTCACGATCTCCTGGACACCTTCGGATCGGATGGCTTCCGTTATTACTTCATGCGCGAGATCTCATTCGGCCAGGACGGGAACTTCTCGTGGGAGAGCGTGGTCGCCCGCTACAACTCGGATCTCGCGAACGATTTCGGGAACCTCGCGTCGCGCGTGCTGTCCATGATCTCGAAGTATCTCGGGGGGGAGATCCCTGCGCCCCCATCGGAGGACGAGCTCCAGCCGGGCGACCGCGAGCTCCACGACGTGCAGCGAAAGGCCCTGGACGAGATGACGAGCGCCGTCGATGCCATCTCTCCGACCGAGGCGCTGAAAGCGGCGTGGGTGTTGGTTCGAAGAGCCAATGCCTACGTGGAGGAGGTGACACCGTGGGCTCTCGCGAAGGACGATGCGCAACGACGCCGTCTCGAGGTCGTGCTCTACGTCCTCGCGGATGCACTCCGGTTGTTGTCGCTCATGACCTGGCCGATCGTGCCTAAGGCGGCGACCGAGCTGTGGCGCCGCCTCGGACTCGAGGGCCCCATCCAGGAGCGCGAGCTCGCCACGGACGCGCGGTGGGGATCGCTTCCCGCAGGAGTCCGGGTCGAAACGGGGGCTCCCCTGTGGCCGCGTATCGAAGACGAAGCGATCTGAGTCTCGTCCGTGTGGTTCGACTCCCACTGTCACCTTCAGATCTGCGCTGAGGACCGGCCGCTCGACGACCTCCTCGACGCGGCGCGGACCGCCGGGCTGAAGGGGATGGTCACTGTAGGGATCGACCTGGCCTCGTCGCGCCGGGTTGTGGACATAGCGGATGGGGAGTTCGTGTGGGCCGCCGTGGGGATCCACCCCAACTCGGCCACCGAACTAGGCGAACGCTCGCTCGCGGACATCGAGGAGCTGGTTGCCGACCCTCGCGTGGTGGCGGTGGGCGAGAGCGGACTGGACTTCTATCGCGACCACGCCCCGCCCGACCGTCAACGGGACGCGTTCTCGGCTCATCTGAGTCTTGCGAAGCGCAACGACATCGCTTTGATCATTCACACGCGCGCGTCGGTGGGCGCGGCGCTCGACCTCTTCGAGGAACAGGGCCCCCCCAACCGGTTCGTCTTCCATTGCTGGTCGGGCGACGAGACCGAACTGGCCCGGGCGCTGGCCCTCGGTGCCTACGTGTCGTTCGCGGGCAACGTCACCTTCAAGAACGCGCCGGACCTTCGGGAGCGCGCGGCCGAGGTGCCGGCGGAGCGACTCCTGGTGGAAACGGACGCTCCGTACCTCGCCCCCGTCCCGAACCGGGGCCGGCCGAACGAACCGGCCTGGGTTGGTTTCGTCGGCCAGGTCGTCGCGGAGGTTCGGGGCGAGAACGCTACCGACGTTGCCAGAATGACGGAGGCCAACGCACGCAGGCTCTTCGCCCTCGACCGATGAGCTCGGACTCCTTGCTGGGCGCGCGGAAGGTGCGCGAGCTTCTGGACGAGCACGGCGTCAGACCGCGCAAGGCGTTGGGCCAGAATTTCGTGATCGATCCCAACACGATCCGCAAGATGGTGGCGCTGGCTCAGGTGGGACCCGATGACGCGGTGATCGAGGTCGGGGCGGGGGCCGGGTCCCTGACCCTCGCGCTGACGATGGTCGCCCGACGTGTGGTGGCGTTCGAGAAGGACCCCAAGCTGATCCCTGTGCTCGAGCAGGTCCTCGAGGGTCGCGACAACGTAGAGATCGTCCAGGGAGATGCTCTCGAGCATGACCTGGGGGCGGTGGACGCGGAGCACCTGGTGGCGAACCTCCCCTACAACGTCGCCGCGACGGTCGTGCTTCGAGCCCTCGAGGCTGCTCCCGGGATCGCGAGTCTCACCGTGATGACGCAACGAGAAGTGGGTGAGCGGCTGGCCGCCGGAGCAGGGAGCAAGACGTACGGGCTCAGCAGCGTTCTCGCCGCGTACTTCGCAGAGGCTCGGGTGGTGACGCGAGTCTCGCGCCGGGCCTTCTGGCCCGAGCCGAACGTCGATTCCGTGATCGTTCGGCTCGTTCGCCGGCCGCGCCCGGCGGTTCCACAGGACGTCTTCTTCGCGATCGCCCGGGCGGGTTTCGCGCAGCGGCGAAAGATGTTGCGCGGGTCCTTGCGCGGTGTCGTCGATCCGCCCGACCGCCTCGATGGAGCGCTCTCGAAGGCCGGTATCGATCCGACGATCCGTGCCGAGGAGTTGGACCATCAGGGTTTCGTAGCGCTCGCAGAGCACCTGCGCCCGTTCATCGCGAAGGCTTAGGTTCCTCGCTATGCGATTCCGTGCGAACGCCAAGATCAATCTGTTCCTGAGGGTCCTCGGGGATCGCCCTGATGGTTTCCACGAGATCGAGTCGATCCTCCATAGCGTCGATCTCGGGGACGAGATGGAGATCTCGATCGAGTCCGGTAGCGGCATCGACGTCGAGATGATCCTCGAGGACGGCGTCCGAGGGCCTGCGCCGCCCGCGCGCTCCAACCTCATCTACTGGGCTGCGGAGCGCATGCTCGAGCTGAGCGGATACTCCGTGGCGATCAAAGTGGTGACCCGCAAGCGGATCCCGATGGGGGGCGGATTGGGGGGCGGCAGCGCGGACGCGGCCGGAACGCTCGTCGCATTGAACGAGATGTTGGGGGTGGGGCTCGATGTCGAGGATCTTGGGAGGTTGGGAGCGGCCATCGGGAGCGACGTCCCCTTCTGCATCGCTGGCGGCACCGCCCTGGCTACTTCGAGAGGTGAAGTGCTCACCGCTCTGCCCGCGCCGGCCCGTCTGTGGTTCGTACTGGGGATGTCTCGCGACCCGGTGCAAACGCATGATGTCTACGCGCGCTGGCGACCGTCCCAAGAGTCGCCGCCTGCCGATCGTTCGCAGTTGATGTCGGCGATCGGGGTCGGGGACCCGGCGGAGATCGCGCCCCTCCTACTCAACGACCTCGAGCCCTACATCTTCGAGCTGAGACCGGACGTCCGATCGGGAACCGAACGGATGGTGAAGGTTGGGGCCCTCGGCTCCCTGACGTCGGGCTCCGGGCCGACCGTCTTCGGGATCGCATCCGACGAGGCGCATGCACAAGGGATAGCCGACCGGGCGCGTGGTGAGTTCGACCGGGTCCAGGTGGTTGGATCGCGGCCCGAGGGCGTCGAGCGACTGGACTAGGCTGTGGCGGCTGAGCGATGCCCCGTGGGGTAAGTGGCAGCCCGAGGGATTTTGGTTCCCTAAGTTCAGGTTCGAGTCCTGACGGGGCAGCAGCTCTATCTAGCTTTCGAGAAGGAGGGCGTGGTGAGCGTAGGGGGGCGTGACGTCACCGCGATAGTGCTCGCCGCAGGCGGGGGCGCGCGGATGAAGTCCGACGTCCCCAAGGTTCTTCATCCTGTCGCCGGCCGGCCGGTCCTGGTCCATGTCCTAGCCGCCCTCGCACCGCTGCAGCTCGAGCGGCGCGTGATCGTGAGCTCGAAAAGGAAGGACGAGGTCGTCGCGGCCATCGATGGATCGCCCTTCTCCGAGGGCCTCATCTACGCGGTGCAGGATCCTCCGAGAGGGACGGGGGATGCCGTGCAAGCGGCTCTTCGCGCCGCTCGGTTCAACGATGGTCTTGTCCTGGTTGTACCGGGCGACACCCCCTTGCTCGAAACCGAGACGCTCGACGCGCTCCTCCACATCCATGTGGCCGGAGATGCCGCCGCAACCGCATTGACCGCCCGTATATCCGATCCGACGGGTTACGGCCGGATCGTCCGGGACGCCGATCACGAGGTCGAACGCATCGTCGAGGATCGCGACGCTTCATACGAAGAGCGTGCGATCGACGAGATAAACGCTGGTGTGTACGTGTTCGAGACGGAGCCGTTGAGCCAGGTCCTCGAGAAGATAGATCGGGAGAACGTTCAAGGCGAGTACTATCTGACCGATGTCGTGGCGCTCTTACGCTCGGCCGGCCATCGTGTCATCGGTCACCGGACACACCCTCAGGAGGTTCTGGGCGTCAACTCGCGCGCGCAGCTGGCGCGTGTCGGTGAGATGTTGCGGAGACGTTCCTGCGAACGATGGATGGATCGGGGCGTCACGATCGTGGATCCGGCCACGACCTATATCGATGCGTCGGTGCGTATCGGCCGCGACGCCACCATCCACCCATTCACCTTCCTCGAAGGCGATACGTCGGTCGAAGAGCGGGCCGAGGTCGGGCCCCAGACGCGGATCGTGGACACGACGATCGGCCAGCAGGCCAGGGTCTCTTTCGCGGTCGTCATCGGGTCCCATGTCGGTCCCGAGGCCACAGTAGGACCCTTTGCCTCGCTGCGACCAGGCACGCGGCTCGAGCGCGGCTCGAGCGTCGGGACCTTCGTCGAAACGAAGAACGCGCACATCGGAGAGGGCAGCAAGGCGAACCACCTCGCATACCTGGGTGACGCAGAGGTTGGCCGGGGGGTCAACGTCGGGGCCGGCTCGATCACCTGCAACTGGGACGGTCAGGACAAGCATCGGACGATCATCGATGATGATGCCTACGTCGGGTCCGACACAATGCTCGTTGCGCCCGTCCACCTCGGCAAGCGGTCGGCCACGGGGGCCGGGTCCGTGGTGCGGGAAGACGTTCCGGACGACGCCCTGGCGGTCGGCGCGCCTGCGCGGATCCTCGAGGGGAAAGGCAACAAGATGGGTGTGGATGAGAACCGAGCGGATGAGGAGCCGCGAGAATAGGGTTAGCGCGTAGGCGTCGAACGATCCGGCGCCGCAGCCCCGGCGGATAGGAGAGGTTTGGTGCAGGTTCCAACCTACAAACGTCTGATGATCTTCTCGGGCCTGGCGAACAGGCCGTTGGCCGAGGAAGTCGCTGCGCATCTTGGGATGAAGCTTGGTGAAGTCGAGATCTCCACCTTCGCGAACTCCGAGACCTACGTACGCTTCGCCGAGTCCGTGCGTGGGCTGGATGCGTTCGTGATCCAGAGCTTCTGCGAGCCCGTCGACCATCACCTCATGCAACAGCTCGTCATGATCGATGCTCTCAAACGAGCCTCAGCGAAGCGCATAACGGCGGTTTCGCCCTTCTATCCCTATTCCCGCCAGGACAAGAAGACTCTAGGTCGCGAGCCCGTCACGGCGAAGCTCATCGCCGACTTCTACGAGGCGGCCGGCGCCGACCGCGTGTTGTCGGTCGACCTCCACACCGGGCAGATCCAGGGTTTCTTCAACGTGCCTTTCGATCACCTCACGGCGCTCCCGATGCTGGCCGACTATTTCGCGGACAACCTCGATGCCGAAGAGCTGGTCATCGTCTCGCCCGACGCCGGTCGCGTGCGACTCGCTGAGAAATGGGCGCAACACATGAGCGACTACCACGCGCGCACCTGCCAGGTCGCGTTCCTTCACAAGATGCGGCGCAGCGACGCGCGCAATGTCAGCGAGACGAGGACCGTGGTCGGTGATGTCGTGGGCAAGGTATGCATCGTCGTCGACGACATGATCGACACCGCTGGGACGTTGGTGAACGGTTGCGAGACATTGCTCGAGGGCGGGGCCACCGAGGTGCACGCCGCCGCCACGCACGCGGTGCTGTCGGATCCCGCAACGGATCGGATCAAGAACTCCGCGCTTCAGGAAGTGGTCGTCACGAATACGCTGCCCATCCCCTCGGAGAAGGAGCTCGACAAGCTCGTGATCCTCTCCATCGCTCCGACGATCGCCCAAACCATCAAAGCGGTGTTCGAGGAGGAATCCGTCTCCGATCTCTTCCACGGCGAGAACCAGCCCTGACCCCGCCGTCTCCCCGTTGTGAACCATGGGCCCGGCCGGTGTGAGGGCCGGGTTCTCGTGGGTTGAGGGGGGCCGGGGGAGCGGGCATAATGGGCGGCGTCTCGGCTTTCGTCCGGGGCGGCCCCCACAGCACGTGTGGGTGAGGCGCGACAATCGCAACTACATGATCGATGGAGGGTTCCAGTGGCCGAAGTAAAGCTCCCCGCAGAGAAGCGGACCGAGGTAGGCAAGGGACACGCCAGACGAGCGCGTGCGGCCGGCCGCGTCCCTGGGATCGTCTACGGCAAGGGTATGGAGCCGGTCGCCGTCGAGGTATCCCGACGCGAGCTCGTCACTGCGTTCCACAGCGATGCCGGGATGAACACGTTGCTGGATATCGAGCTGGAGGGCACGACCACCCTGGCGCTTGCACGTGAGCTGCAGCGCGATCCCGTCAAGGGAACCCTGCTCCACGTCGACTTCGTGAAGATCGATCGCAAGCAGGCGGTCGAGGTCGAAGTCCCCGTCCACATGATCGGGGAGGCGCCGGGTCAGAAAGAGGGCGGTGTTCTCGAGAACCCCTTGTTCCAGTTGCACGTGCGGTGCTTGCCGCTCGAGGTGCCCGAGTCGATCGAGGTGGACATCTCTTCGCTCAACATCGGCGATTCGCTGCGCGTCCAGGACATCTCCACGGACGACAAGTTCGAGATCCTCAACGATCCCGACGCGGCCGTCGTCGCGATCGCCGCTCCCGTGTCCGAGGAAGAGCTCGAGGCCATGGAGGCGGCTGCCAGCGGACCCGCCATGGAGGGTGTCGAGGCCGAAGGCGAGGCGGCCCCCGCGGAGGACGTCGAAGCCGAAGCGCCCGCCGAGGAGGCTCCGGCGGATGGAGGCGACGGAGACGAGGGCTCGGATTCCGAGGGCTAGAACCATCGCCCCGGTCTCTGCCTGATCGTGTCCCGGCTGTTCCGCCGCTCGCGGTCCTCCGATCACGAGGAGGGTCGCTGGGTCGTCGTTGGGCTCGGTAACCCGGGCGAGCGCTACGCGAAGACGCGCCACAACATCGGTGCCATGACGATCGAGTTGCTGCTCGATCGCGCCGCCGCCCGATCCAAGCGTCATAAGAGCGGTTGCCTGATCGCGGAAGCGAGCCTCGGTGGCGAACGCGCGGTTATCGCGCGGACGGCCTCGTTCATGAACGAATCCGGTCGACCCGTGGGTGAGCTCGTGCGGTGGTACAAGACCGATCCCCACCGCCTCATAGTGGTTCACGACGAACTCGATATCCCCTTCGGGGAGATCCGCATCAAAGAGGGTGGGGGAACAGCGGGCCATAACGGCCTCGGCTCTCTCGTGTCGCACCTCGGGACGAAGGATTTCATGCGGGTGCGCGTCGGGATCGGCCGTCCTCGTGGATCGAAGGAGGCCGGGGATCACGTCCTGGCCGCGTTCTCGTCGTCCGAACGCAAGGAGCTGGAGTTCGTGCTGAACGATGCGGCGGACGCGGTCGAGCGCATCCTCGAGGTGGGCATCGAGCGCGCGATGAACGAGGTCAACACCCGGGCAACCCCGTGAACCCCCGGTGCACGGCGGCGGGCTTGTTGTTGGCGCTTGCGGCCTGCACGGCCTCGACTCCGTCGTCCGAGCCCGCCGACAGGCCACGAGAGAGCGATGTACCCGATGCCTCTCGCGCGCCGTGCAGGGATCTGCGGGCACTGGTCACTCGCGTTGCTCGCGGCTACGTGCCTTCCTTATCGCCAGACATCTCGGTGATCCCACGAGAGCCCAATTACGTTGGCCCGCCGACGATGCCGGTTCATTCGGGACCCTGGGATTACCTCGCGCGCGTTCCTCTCGTTCTCTACGGTCCCGGCCATATCGCGCCCGGCACCTACGATGCCCCGGCGACCATGGCGGACCTCGCGCCCACATCCGCGCGATTGATCGGCTTCGACGGGTTCCGGGCCCCCGACGGCCGGAGCCTGGACGAGGCATTGAAAGGCGGCCCGAAGCCTCCACGGATCGTGGTGTCCGTGGTGTGGGATGGAGGAGGTTGGAACGTTCTGCGCAGCCATCCGAAGGCATGGCCGTTCCTGAGACGGTTGATGGATCGCAGCGCCACGTGGCCCAACATGACGATCGGCTCCTCTCCGTCCGTGACCCCGCCCATCCACGCGACGCTCGGCACCGGGGCCTGGCCTCGCCGTCACGGCGTCCCGGCCCTGAACGTCCGCACCGCTCAGGGGGAGTTCGTCGACCCCATGTTGTTCCTGGACCCGAGCCGCATCCGTATCCCGACGCTTGCGGACGCCTACGACGAGGCGCGTTCGAACGCGCCGAAGGTGGGCCTGCTCGCCTCGAGCAACTGGCATCTGGGGATGGTCGGCCACGGCGCAGGTCTTCCGGCGGGTGACCGGGACGAGGTCGTGATCCTCCGGGAGGACGGGTCCCTCGAGACGAATCCGGAGGTCTACTCCCGGCCGGCGATCGGCGACACCACACGTCTCGACGAGTACACCCGGGCCCTGGACACGAGTGACGGCGAGTCCGATGGCGCGTGGCGGGGACATCCGCTCGATGATCCGCTCGTGCGGTACTCGACCCCCGCCCACGTCCAGTATCAGGAGTTCTTGCTCGAGGCCATGCTCACGACCGGGGATTACGGACGCGACGCTAGCTCCGACCTCATGTTCGTGAACTTCAAATCGGGAGACGACGCCGGCCATCGTTGGGGCATGACGTCGGCCGAGACGGGCGCGACCGTCCGCGCGATCGACGCGGCTTTAGCTCGCCTGATCCGTTTCCTCGATACCGAGTTGGGGCGTGATGCATACGTGGTGATGCTGACGGCCGATCATGGTCAGACGCCCTATCCCGAGGAGTCCGGCGGGTGGCCGGTTGCGGGCGGGCAGTTGAAGGACGATGTCAACGCCGAGTTCGACCACACCGACAACGGGGTTGACCTCGTAGATCGCGTCGTTTCGGCGGGGCTCTACGTCAGGCCGGACGAGCTGGCCGGCGGCGATGCTTCGCTGGAGGACATCGCAGACTGGGTCGTTGGGTACTCGGCTCAGGAGAACCTCGTGCAGGGCGAGTCTCTTCCAGAAGGGTGGCGGGGTCGGGGGTCCGAACCGCTGTTCGACGCCGTACTCGTGGGACGGAAGGTCGCGGGACGCTCCTGCGCGGCCGGGTAACGCCTCATCACCTCGTAGACTGGTCCGGTTCGTGGCATCTCTAGCTCCCCTACTCGATCTACTCCCGGACGAGCGCGTTCGCGCTCTCCTAGACGCGCGCGCCGCAGCGGTGGTTCCGGAGCCGGCGCGGCCCTTCCTCCTGGCGGCCCTCGTCTCTCATCTGGAGCGACCCGTCCTGGCGATCGTCGGGCGGGCCGAGGAGGCCGACAACCTCGCCCGCGATATCCAGGCCTTCAGCGGCCGCTATGGGGCCGAGGTGTTCCCCGGCTGGGAGGTGCTCCCGGGCGAGCCCGTGTCTCCCTCGATCGAGACGATGGGTCGGCGGCTCGAAGTCCTGCACCGGCTGCGGGGGGGCCAGAGCTTCGTGGTCGTCACCACGGCCCAGGGAGCCACACAGCTCGTCGCGCCTCCGCCCGCCAACGTCGAGGTCCTAACCCTGCGTGCAGGATCCGAGATCCCCGATGACCTACCGCAACAGCTCGTGGACCTGGGCTACGAACGCAACTACATGGTCGAGCGCCGGGGGGAGTTCGCCGTCAGGGGCGGGATCGTGGACGTGTTCGCGCCCGGAGCCGAGCGACCGGTGCGTGCCGAGTTGTGGGGTGACGAGGTGAGCTCCTTGAGGGAGTTCGCGCTCGCCTCCCAACGCTCCCTGGACGAGATCGAGTCGGCCGACATCCCTCCCTGTCGAGAGCTCATGTCGGATCCCACCACGCAGGCGCGGGCCGCGGAGTTACTCGAAGAGCATGACGACCCGGCTCTGACGCAGCTGGCGGAGGGCGTGCTGGTGGCCGGAGCCGAGCGGCTCCTGCCGTTGCTCGTGGGCGGGCTCCAACCGCTGATGTCCTTGTTCCCGGACGGATCCCCTGCGGTGATCCTCGAGCCCAAGCGCGTGCGCGACCGGGCGGACGAGATCATGGAACAGGTCGAGGAATGGGGCCGTATCTCCGGCTCGCAGGAACGCCACTACGCCCCTCTGGACGAGACCCTGGCGCAGGCTTCCAGGGTCGTGTTGATGTCCAGCTTCGTCGAAGCAGGCGCCGAACCCGTCCCGGCCGAGACCTGGACCGCCATGGCCGGCAAGCCGGAGCAACTCGTGAGCAGGCTGCGAGAGCTCGTGGGGATCGGATACCGCGCCGTGGTTGCGGCCAGCCTCCCCGAGACGGCCGAGCGCCTTGCGTCGAACCTCCGTGAGTCGGGACTCGATCTCTCGGTGTCGGAAACGGCGCCGACGGCGGCGTCCGAAGCGATCGGAACCGTGGTGGTTGCCGAGCTGCA
Organism: Actinomycetota bacterium; assembly: GCA_030859685.1. Taxonomy (GTDB): domain Bacteria; phylum Actinomycetota; class CADDZG01; order CADDZG01; family WHSQ01; genus JACCXF01. The sequence continues at coordinate 19,628 of JALZJQ010000164.1, forward strand.
GCGTGGTTTCGTGTTGCCGTGGGCGCAGCTCGCTCTGGTGGCCGAATCCGACATCACGGGGCGCAGGTCCGGTGCAGCACGGCGTCGTATCCAGGCGAGACGGAGAGCGATCTCCGGGCCGCTCGATCTTGCGGACGGGGACCTGGTCGTCCACGAGCTTCACGGCATCGGACGCTACGTCGGCATGATCGACCGCGATCTGCTGGGCGTTCATCGCGAGTACCTGGTGATCGAATACGCGCGCGAAGACCGCCTCTACGTGCCCTCGGACCAGATAGACCTCGTCTCGAAGTACGTCGGGGGCGAGGCTCCGAAGATCAATCGGTTGGGTTCGAACGAGTGGGGCAAGACGAAGTCGCGAGTTCGCCGGAAGGCGCGGGAGATCGCCGCGGAACTCGTGATCCTCTACGCGAAGCGGATGGCTTCCAAAGGGGTTGCTTTTGGACCGGACACTCCGTGGCAGCGGGAGCTCGAGGATTCCTTTCCCTACGAGGAGACCCCAGACCAACTGCGCGCGGTGGACGAGGTCAAGGACGATATGGAAACCGAGACGCCGATGGATCGACTCGTCTGTGGAGACGTTGGCTACGGGAAGACCGAGATAGCGGTGCGCGCCGCCTTCAAAGCCGTGGCCGCCGGCAAACAGGTCGCCGTCCTGGTTCCGACCACGATCCTCGCCCAGCAGCACCACGCCACATTCGTCGAGCGCTTCCGTCACTTTCCCGTGCGCGTCGAGATGCTCTCACGCTTCCTGTCCTCAGGCGAAGCGAAGAAGGTCATCGAGGACGTGCGGAAGGGGTCCGTGGACGTCCTCATCGGAACGCACCGGCTGCTGCAGAAGGACGTCCAGTTCTCGGATCTCGGCCTCGTCATCGTGGACGAGGAGCAGCGCTTCGGAGTGGAGCAGAAGGAGAAGCTCAAGTCGCTTCGAGCGAGCGTAGACGTATTGACGCTAACGGCTACGCCCATCCCAAGAACGCTCGAGATGGCGATGTCGGGGATACGCGATATGTCGATCGTGGACACGCCACCGGAGAACCGGCACCCGGTGGTCACGTTCGTCGGCGAGATCGCCGACGACATCATCATCTCTGCGATCAGGCGTGAGCTGCTTCGCGATGGTCAGATCTTCTACGTTCACCATCGGGTGGCCACGATCGACCACGTTGCCGGCCGCATCCGGGACCTGGTCCCCGAGGCGCGGGTGGGTGTGGCGCACGGGCAGATGGACGAACGCGCCTTGGAGCAGACGATGCTCGACTTCGGGGAAGCCAAGACGAACGTTCTCGTCTGTACCACCATCATCGAGTCCGGTCTCGACATCCCCACCGTCAACACATTGATCGTCGAGCGAGCCGACCTGCTTGGCCTGTCGCAGATGTATCAATTGCGCGGTCGCGTTGGCCGGGCGCACGAGCGCGCGTACGCCTATCTCTTCTTCCCACCCGACCGGTCGTTGACCGAAGCCGCACACGAGCGATTGAAGACCATCGGCGAGCACACGGGTTTGGGCTCCGGCTTCCGCATCGCGATGCGCGATCTCGAGATCAGGGGAGCCGGGAACCTGCTGGGGGCCGAGCAGCACGGTCATATCTCGGAGGTCGGATTCGACCTGTACGTGAAGCTGGTCGCAGCTGCGGTCGACGAGGCGAAGGGTCAGCCGTGGCAGGAGGATCTCGGGGTCCGGATCGACCTTCCGCTTCAAGCCTTCATCCCCAAGTCGTTCGTGGGGGATGAGAACCTCAGGCTCGAGGCCTACAGGCGGATCGCGTCGGCGCGCAGTGCCGATGACCTCGGCGAGGTTCGGTCGGAGCTCGAGGATCGTTACGGCGCTCCCGTCCCGCGCCCGGTAGAGGCCTTGTTCGAGCTCGCGGCGCTCAGACGGCTGATGACCGCGGCGGGCATCGAGGAGGCAGCGACGGTGGCACGCAACCTCCGTATCCGCCCTCTCGAGCTCGAGGATTCCAAGCAGATCCGGCTGCAGCGATTGATCCCACAGGCAACGTGGAAGCCGGAGAACCGCACCCTGTTGATCCCGGAGCGGCTCGTCCCCAAAGAGGGAGTCGTGATGTGGGTGACCGATCTTCTTCAGCAGTTAACCTCGGCGGCATGAAGCGAACGTCTGTGATTGTGCTCTGCGTGGCCGTGCTCGGCACCGGGTGCGCGGATCTCTTGGAGCCCGCCGCCGCGGTAGTGGGCGGCGAGAAGATCCCGGAGTCTCAGTTGAACGCGGCGGTGGAGGAGTTCGAGGCCACCGAATGTCCGCTGTTGGAAGAGGAGGGCATCGAACAGCAGGAGGGGGCGCGCCAGGTCGAACAGGGACTTCTCACTCAGCTCATCCGCCGCCACGTGCTGGAAGCCGAGGCTCTGGAGCTCGACGTCGAGCCCCCAACGAGCGCCGCCGTAACTGAGGAGATCGATCGAGCTAAGGCCGAGTTCGCAACCCCGGAGGAATTCGAGCAGACCCTGGCCAACCAGTGCGTGACGGAGAGACAGGCCCGAGATATCACATACCTGCGAAAGCTCGAAGCGGCTGTGCGGGCCGAAGCAACCGCCGATGTCTCTCCTTCGGACGAGGACCTTCGGGATTTCTACAACGAGAACGTCGATCAGTTCCAGGAGACGCGCGTTGCCCACATCGTCGTGGCCAACCTCCCGAGCGCGAAGCGGCTCACGTCGCAGTTGCGGGCTGCACCTACCAGGCGGGTAGACGAGCTCTTCGCGAAGCTCGCGCGACAGAATTCGCTCGACCGTGCAACGGGCAAGCAGGGAGGTGACCTCGGCTATGTCGACCCGCAGACCGCTCCCCCCCAGATCCTTTCGGCGATCGAGGAATTGGACGAAGGTCAGATCCTCGACCCCGTGCAGTCGGAGCAGGGCTACGAGATCATCCGCGTGACCGACAAACGTGTCATGCCCTTTGAATCCGCGCGGCCCATCATCGAAGGAGAGTTGGGGGGCCAGGAGATCGATGCGGCATGGCGCCGGTGGCTCGCCGAAGCTTATAGCGATGCGGACATCAAGGTGAACCCACAGTACGGGCAGCTCGATCCCGAAACCCAAACGGTGGTGAACACCGGGCTGGGCGACGTGCCGGGCGCGGATCTTCAACCGGCACCGTCCCCCACGCCGACCGCGATCCAGCCAACACCCTGACGTTCCAGTGCCTCTGCTGGTCGTTCCCGTTGCCCCCGCCGAGACCAACCTGCTGACGCTCGGCGAATGGGATTCACTCATCGCGTCGAGGAAGGTGTTCTTCGAGCGCGCCGACCATCCCTTGATCGAGCGCCTCGTTGCCGCGGGGGTGAACGTGGGCTCATTCGACGACGAGCCGGACGCAGGTTGGTCGGACATGGTTCTGGTGGCGGATCCGGCATCTCCTCGGGTGGTCGAGCTCGCGCGCGCCGGAGCGGACGTGAGCTCCGGACCCGCGCTGGCTCCGGATAACCTGTCGGCCGCGATCGCGGCGCCGCTGGTGCGTCGCGCTGCTTCTGCTCTCGCCGACCTGGCGGTCGTCATGGCGCGGCTCCGTAGTGACGATGGCTGTCCCTGGGACCGCGAGCAAGATCACGAGTCTCTGAAGGTGCACCTCCTCGAGGAGGCATACGAGGTCATCGACGCGATCGATCGCGAGCAAACGGGAGAGGACCTGGAGGAGGAGTTGGGCGACGTGTTGCTCCAGGTTGCCTTCCACGCTCGGATGGCGGAACAGGGTGGCCGGTTCGACCTCGCCGACGTGGCCACCGGGATCGTGAACAAGCTCGTCAATCGCCATCCCCACGTATTCGGCGATGTGGCCGTGTCGGGCCCCGGCGAAGTGCTCGAGAACTGGGAGGCGATCAAGGCGACCGAGAAGCGACGAACCGACCCTTACGAAGGGATCCCGGCCGCTCTTCCGGCGCTGCTCGCCGCGTACAAGACCCAGAAGCGAGCGGCCGGTCTCGGATTCGAGACGGATGAGGATGGGGCGCGCGAGCGCATCGATGCGGCTCTGGCGGCTCCTCTCGAAGCCGATGGCCTGGGCCAGGCTCTGTTCTGGCTGGTCGCCCTCGCCCGCGTACGGGGCCTGGATCCGGAGGACGCCCTCAGGAGGGCGACCGCCAGGTTCCGTTCGACCCCGTAGTTGCCTGGTATAAAGCTGTTACTCATGTTGAAGGAGTAAACCTATGAGCGAAATCGTCCAGATCCGCGCCCTCCAGATCCTCGACTCTCGCGGGAATCCCACGGTCGAGGTCGAGACGCGCCTCGACAGCGGTGCGATCGGCCGCGCCGGCGTGCCGTCCGGGGCGTCCACGGGGGCGGGCGAGGCCGTGGAGCTGCGGGACGGCGGGGATCGCTACCGGGGCAAGGGCGTGACCCAGGCGGTGGCGAACGTCAACGAGACCCTCGGGCCTCAGCTCCTGGGACTGGATGCCCTCGAGCAACGGGCGATCGACACGCTGATGATCGATCTAGACGGAACCGGCGACAAGGAAAAGCTCGGAGCCAACGCGATCCTGGGCGTCTCGCTCGCAGTTGCGAAGGCGGCCGCGGCCGAGCTAGACGTTCCGCTGTTCCGGTACCTCGGGGGGCCAGACGCGCACATCCTGCCGGTCCCATTGCTGAACGTGATCAACGGTGGCGCGCACGCGGACAACGCTCTCGATTTTCAAGAGTTCATGCTCGTGCCAGTCGGCGCAGCTTCTTTCGCGGAGGCCATGGAATGGGGTTCGGATACCTATCACTCGCTCAAGGGCAAACTCGACAAGGGCGGGCTCTCTACGGGGGTCGGTGACGAGGGCGGCTTCGCGCCGAACCTTCGCGCCAACTCCGAGGCCGTCGAGTTGCTGGTCGAGGCGATCTCGGGCGCAGGTTACGAACCCGGCCGCGATATCTCGATCGCGATCGACCCGGCCGTGTCCGAGATCAAAGAGGGGGAGCACTACGTCCTCGCCTCGGAGGACCGGCGCCTGTCGAGCGAGGAACTGGCGTCCTTCTGGGGCGAGTGGGTCGACCGGTATCCGATCGTCTCGATCGAAGACGGGATGGACGAGGACGATTGGCAAGGGTGGAAGGCGCTGACGGACGCTGTCGGAGACAGGGTGCAGTTGGTAGGGGACGACCTCTTCGTTACGAACCAGGAGATCCTCGTGCGTGGCATCCGCGAAGGCGTCGCGAACTCCATCTTGGTTAAGCCGAACCAGATCGGGACTTTGACCGAGACTCTCGAATGCGTTCGCACCGCGCACCGTGCTGCGTACACCACCGTTATCTCTCATCGCTCCGGCGAGACCGAGGATGCCACGGTTGCCGACATCGCCGTCGGAACGAACGCCGGCCAGATCAAGGCGGGCGCGCCTGCGCGGGGTGAGCGGACGGCGAAGTACAACCAGTTGCTGCGGATCGAGGCGACGCTGGGGGACGCGGCCCGTTATCCGGGAACGCGCGCCTATCCGAGGTCCACGTTCGCGTGAGAGCCGCCGCCGCTTCCGGTCGCACGCGTCTGGGTTTCGGGCCTCGGGCCGTGGTCCTTCTGTTGCTCCTGCTGATCCTGTGCCTAGCGGGAGCCATGTTGATCGAACCCACCCGCCAACTCTTGGAGCAACGTCAGCGCATAGCCGGGATGACCCAGGACCTCCGGCAGCTCCGTTCCTCCAACAAACATCTAGATAAGCGGATCGAACGCCTCAACGATCCGGACTACCTCGAGCAACAAGCGCGCGAGCAGATCGGCCTCGTCAGGCCCGGCGAGGTGACCTATCGCGTCATGCCTCCCGCGAGGGCCGAGCGCCGGGGGCCCGCCCGGAACAAGGCCGCGGCTCCGGCGGAGGAACGATCCCGAAGCTGGCTCGAGCGACTGGCAGGCTTCATCGGATTCTGATGCCCGCGCGCGGCGGGCTGCTGACCACAGCCCTTGCTTACCGGCCGCCACTTCGTGCCGGCCTGCGGCAACCCCTGGGTGGATCGGTCGCCCAGGCGACCTACTCCCCCCAGACCCCCCTGTTTTGATGCCCGCGCGCGGCGGGCTGCTGACCGCAGCCCTTGCTTCACGGCCGCCACTTCGTGGCCGGCCTGCGGCAACCCCTGGGTGGATCGGTCGCCCAGGCGACCTACTCCCCCCAGACCCCCCTCGGGCTCACCGGGCGTGCTTCGATCCCCGGGCTTACCGGGCGTGCCTCGGATCTCTTCCCACTTGATTAGGTTGGGGTCATGACCGTGGGAGTTGTGTGATCGTGCTC
>JALZJQ010000054.1 GCA_030859685.1 Actinomycetota bacterium
CGCATCCGCTGCCATCGCGTCGGCACAAGCCTGCTCGGCGCTCGCGACGGTCGCCTCCTTGTCGTGCGCGATCGATCTGACCAACTCGCCATGAGCTCGACCGCGAACCGGACAGTGCGCTGCAACCCTTACGGCCGACCCATGGTTCGCGGTCGAACCGTCGCCGCCTTCGTCGTCTTCACCTTGATCACCGTCGCCGCCGTCAGGGCCCTCGGAGCCATCCGTGCCATCGTCGTCATCACACGGTTCGTCCGATGCTGTGGGCTCGTCCGATGCTGTGGGTCCGTCCGATGCTGTGGGCTCGTCGCAGGCGTCATCCGGGGAACCGGACGGGGCCGGTGACCCGTTCCCCTCCGTGAGAAGGATGATGGAGTTCCGCGGTGGTCCGCTCGCTGCCGAATGCATCGCACGCGGCACGGCGTAGGCGAAGCCCATGGCCACCACGGTGAAGGCGGCTCCGATCATCAGAACCTTGAACTGGCGTCCCATCTCGACCTCTCGTTCGAACAGCGTGCCGCTTCAGGGCCGATCCCCGACACCCTTGTATCGGTCGAAAGGACAAAAAGATTGAATGCGCAGGTCACAGGCCTAACGCTGACTAGTTAACTCTGGCTAGTTACCCGCCCGGAGGCTGTTACGTGGAGTTCGTCCAAGCCTGGGGTAGACAACGTCCGTGAACATCGAAGAGTTCCTTCGACCGAAGATCCTCATCGTCTCCGGGAAGGGCGGCGTAGGCAAGACAACGGTCGCGGCCGCGCTGGCACTCGTGGCCGCGCGCCACGGCCGCAAGGTTTGCGTTGCGGAGGTGGACCGAAAAGGGACCCTTCCGAAGCTCTTCGGGACGACTAGGGGCAGCACCTACGATGCTGAAGAGCTATCGCCGGGCGTGTGGGGCCTCAACATCATCCCCGAAGATGCCTTGACCGAATATCTCCGGGTTCAGTACCACATGAAACGCATCTCGAAAGCATTCACGAGCACACACTTCGTCGACTACATCACCACCGCAGCGCCTGGGCTCAAGGACATCTTGGTATTGGGAAAGATCTGGTACCTCGAACAGAATCGCGAGGGCACCGGGGGGCATGGCTTCGACACGATCATCGTCGATGCTCCCGCGGCCGGACACATGCTGACGTTCCTTTCGGCCCCCAGCGGTCTTGCGGATGCCGTGAGAGTGGGGCCGATCCGCCGGCAAGCCCAATGGCTCGTTGAGATGCTCGAGGATCCTTCACGAACCAGAGTCCACCTCGTGACGCTCGCCGAAGAGATGCCCGTGGTGGAGAGCCTCGAGACATCGGAGGCGCTGGATGGCCGCCTGGGGATCCAACAGGGACCGATCTTCGCGAATGGCATCTACAGCCAGCTTCTAACGAAGGAAGAAGAAGCCACGCTCGGCCGGATCACGTCGACGGATCCGGCGAAAGAACTCTGTGCGGAAGCGCAGGCGGTGGGGCTCGACCTGGAGCAGGAAGATATAGATGGGCTCTTGGGTTACGAACGATTCCTCGCGTCCCGGCGGTCGATCCAGGGCGTCTATCTGAAGCAACTGCGAAAGGAAGCCGACCAGAGCGTTCTCGAGCTGCCCTTCTTGTTCTCGGCCGGCCTCGCGTTACCCGACATCGAGACGCTCGCAGACGTGATCGAGAACGAGGTCGAGGACCTGTGAATCCCATCGAAGAGCTAACCGCGCGCAAGGAAATCATCGTTTGCGCCGGCGCGGGCGGCGTCGGCAAGACGACGACCGCAGCAGCGATAGCCCTTCAGGCGGCGGTCGAGGGGAAGAAGACTGCGGTACTGACGATCGATCCGGCGCGCAGACTTGCGTCATCGCTCGGATTGAAAGAACTCACGAACTCGCCTCGCAAGGTCAACAACCGCAAATTCAGTGCAGCCGGTCTCGAGCCGAAGGGGGAGCTGCACGCGATGATGCTCGATACGAAATCGACCTTCGACGAGGTCGTCACTCGCTACGCCCCCTCTCCAGAGCAGGCCCAACGGATCCTGGCCAACCGCTTCTACAAGAACATCTCCGGAACGCTTTCCGGAACCCAGGAATACATGGCGATGGAAAAGCTCTACGAACTCTACTCCGATGGTGGCTATGACCTCATCGTCATCGACACACCCCCTACCCGGAACGCCCTGGACTTCCTCGACGCACCGAGGAGGATGACCGATTTCTTCGAGAGCAGGGTCCTACGCTGGTTCCTGATGCCGTACATGAAAGCAGGGGGCGGCATCATGCGCGTCGCCAATGTCGCTGCGATGGCGTTCTTGAAGATCGTGAAGCGGATCGTAGGGGGCGAAGTGCTGGAGGACACCGCCGAGTTCTTCTCCAACCTCGAAGGTATGTACGAAGGGTTCAAGCAGAGGGCACGCGAGGTGGCCGCGCTCCTCCAATCAAGGTCGACCTCGTTCGTCGTCGTCACATCTCCCGCGGAGGAATCGGTGGCGGAAGCGACCTTCTTCGCATCACGGCTCAACGAGGCTGGACTTCCCTTCGGCGCCCTCGTCGTCAACCGTGTGCACCCGCGCTTCGGAGACGGGGTAGACGTTAAGCCGCGTCAGCTTGCGAAGCTCGAGCGGGAGGGCGAGGTCGCTCAACTCCTCGCAAAGCTCCTCGACAACGAGGAGGCATTCATGAGAGTGGTCCGGCTCGAGGAGGAGAACCTCGATCATCTAGCTCGCAACGTCCCGCGTCATCGCTGGGTACGGGTGCCGTACCTGGAAAGAGAGGCCGTGGACTTTCCCGGCCTGATAGCGATCGCAGAACAACTCTTCACAAGGGGATAAGTCGGGGCAGGGACACCACCCACCGGGTAACATCTCGTCACACATGGGTCCAAAGATCGTGGAAGGCATCGTGTTTCTGCTCACGGTGGGAGCCGGCCTCTTCGCCCTGTTCCTGTTCGTCGATCTGATGCGCCTGAAGAGCAGCCAGAAGGGGCCCGCCTACAAGGGCGGCATCGGGCAGTGGTCGTGGGCCGCCCATCGCATCACCGGGCTTGGGGTGCTCGCCTTCCTTTTCGGCCACATCATCGACACGTTCGGAGCCGGGATCGGTCCGGAGTTCTACAACGAGACCATCGAGCTCTATAAGCAGTGGTGGTTCAAACCGTTCGAGGTGTTGCTTATCGGTGCCGTTCTGTATCACGCCCTCAACGGCTTGCGCATCATCCTGTTCGACTTCTGGCCCTCGCTGGCACTGAAGCAGAAGGAGTTTGCATACGCCGAACTGGTTCTGTTCGCCATTGGCTTCGCGCCGGTAGCCTTCTTCATGCTGCGATCCGCCTACCAGACATCTCCGTTCACCTGATGGCCGTCGCCGAAAGTCAGGCCTCTGATCGTCTAGCTCCCATCGTGAACGACGTTGCACGTGCCATCGGTCGCCACGGCATCAAACAGGGGCAGGCGACGGGAGCGAAAGGCGTGCTGCGCGTTACCGAAGAAGACAACGTCAAACGCATCGTGCAGGTCTACTGGACGCCGTTCGAGGCGGCGATCCCCGGCCGATCGATCGGTTTGCACCTGGAGGTGGCCGAACCTCGCGTCCACTGGGCGGAGGCTTATCTCTCCCCAGACTTTCGAAACTGGGTCTTCTGCTTCCACGAGCGCGCAGATGGCGAGATCCAACTTGCGTATCACCGCGATTACGCTACCCCCGCCGAAGCAGTGGAGGGTTTCTTCAACCTGTCGGCTTGGTACGTGTTGACGGCAACCGATCTCACCTGGAGCGATGTCGTTTACGAAGCGCAGGACGGGATCGGTTTCACCGAGCACCACAAAGCATTGGCCGGCACTTCCACGAGCAAGGCAGTCCAGGAGTCCTTGAAGAAATCGACCATCATCTGGCTGCGGTGGAAGCACCAAGATCGGAATCACACGATGCCAGTGTGGTTTCTCTACGATCAGAAGGTCGACAAGCTCTACGTCTTGTCCGGCGAAAGGCAGCAGATGCTCCCTGGGGCGCGGGAGATGCGCGAGGCGGACGTGATCCTCAGGTGGAAGGGAAGGAACTCACGGGTGGCAGAGATCCCGGCTTCGGTCCGGGCCCTCGAACCGGGACCCGAATGGGACGCAGTGGCCGAGAAGATCGCGGAGAAACGCCTGAACATCCCTGGTCTTCCCGAGGACACTGCACGGAGATGGCGCGATGAGTGCGACATCCTCGATATCACCCTGAGGACCTAGAAGGATGAAGAAGGATCTGTGAGGGCTGGCTAGGCGCCTTGAGCGAAGCTCTCCCGCCAGTCGCCTTCGGCGCGACGGCGGAAACGACGGCGTTCTCGCTCTGTGAGGCCGCCCCAGATGCCATGGTCGACCGGCGCCTCCATGGCATAGGCGAGACATTCGCGACGGACCGGGCACGACCGGCAGATGCGCTTGGCCACCTTGTGTTCGATCGCCCCTGCCGCAAAGAACAGGTCGGGATCCATCTGCGCGCACGTCGCATGTGCACGCCAGTTCTGGTCAACGGTGTCGTGCGAGTCGACCTCAGCAGCGGCTATGGACAAATCCCCGTCCCTCCTGGATCAGATGTAACGCCCCTGAAGTTGAAACCTTAATGAAGGGAGCCGCGAAATCCGATAGTCCGTTGGAGGGGTTTAGGGCAGTCCTGAAGGGCCATACGGCCCGTAGTTACTTCGGGCTATAGGCGACGGGGCGGCGGGCGAGCTCCGCAACTCCCAGGTCACGATGGCCCCTCCGGAGACCGCATCAGGGCGATCACGGCGCGACCCAGGACCATGCCGAGCACGATCCTTCCTCTCCGAGCCACAGCGACCACTCGGCCACGTCGGGCACCCACTCACGGCATGCGGGTGAAGGGCGGGATGGACATGGGGACAAGCATCGGGCGGCACGGGAAGGATCGTGGCTCCCACGAAGACGAGCCCGCCGCCGACGGTGAGACCGAAGGAAGAAAGAACGTTGCACTGGCCGATTCCGGCTTGAGCGATCTCGCACCGCTTCCTGGCACCAAGATCGCTTTGACCGCGGTCGCCCTCTGCATCGTCCTTGGGCTCTTTGGAGGGGTCGCTCTCAGAGCCTCCGGCCGCTGAGCGGCCCTGCCCCCTGAACCGTCTCGGACCGCGTTCGAGCCAGTCCGACGAGGACCCCCGTTACGCTCATTAGTCCGATCGCCAACGCGACCTCGACCGCGATCGTCTTCTTGAAGATGTGACGGGCACCTTCGGAGGATCCCTCGGTCATCTCACTCTTCAGGCGCGAGCGAACGTAGAAGTGGTTGACGCCGCCCAGCGCGAGGACGACGAGGTACAGAACGATCTTCGCGGTCACAGCTCGGCCGTAACCCGTGTCGAAGAGATCACCCCAGTTGGCGACGTTCAAGAACGAGTTGACCACTCCAGTGACGCCCACGATCAGGATCGAGATCAGCGCAACGCGTGAGAAGGCGATGACGGCCGGGGCCAGGATCCTGATGCGGGCACCCTCTCCCTCCCCGCGCCACGCGTCCGGCAGGATAAAGGCGAGGACGATGATGCCCGTGAACCAGATCGCGCCGGCAGCAAGGTGAACCACATCGCTAACTAGAGCGACCACCTGTGGAGAAGCGACCGCCGCATGGCCGGAGAACGTACTGGTCGACAGGAGTAACGCGGCGATCGCAAGCCAGCCGGCCCACCATGCGTGCGAAGGAGCCGGCTTGTTCTCGCCTATGCCTCTGAGGGAGACATCGCCGACGCGGCCTACCAAGAGTACGCCAGCTCCTGCGAGCAGCGGAAGGCGCAGGAGATGCCACTGACCGAAGGTCGTCGCGAACACCGCATCAAAGCTAGACCCGGTAACTTCTCCGCCCTCGAACTCCGCAACGAGCAATGCTTGTAAGAGCAAACCGATCGACGTCGCCGTGAAAGACGCGAGGAGGGCAGCACGGGTGAAGCCCTCGAGCCGCTTGGCTACGCGCTCCGCGCCGGGACCGCCTCGCCCCACTGACGTGAAAGCCGGTCGGAGCACGAAGAGGCTGATAACCGCCGTTCCGAATAGGAAGGCGTGGGCGCTGAACGAGGTGAAACGAACGAGCGCGAAGGAGATCGAACGCAGTACCTCCTCGAAACCCATCAGGCGAGTACCGCTTTCCCGTGGCCCGTCACTGTGTCAGATCCGATCCGTGTTCTCCTGGGATACTGGGGCAGCAGAAAGACCCATCCATCAACGTGCAGGAGTCTCGCATGACATCGGCGCAACTCATCCTGGTGTCGGTGACATCGGCCCTCGTCGCGGTGTTCTCCATGCTCGCCGTGGCGATGGTGATGCGGGCCCGAAAACGGCGAGACGAGTGAGAACCGCAACCGCCCGCCTGGCCTTCGGGGGAGCCAGTGCCCTCGTTCTGCTCGCGATCGCGACGGGGCCCGCCCGAGCCCATGCCGAGTTCAAAGATTCCGTCCCCGGCGAGGGCTCAACCATCGATACGCCCCCTTCACGCGTCGTTGCCAGCTTCACGGAGCCCCCTGATGGTGCCTCCAGGCTGGTGGTGCTCGACCCCTGCGGGGATCGCGCCGATCGGGGGCCGACCCAGACTGCGGGAACGCAACTAAGCGTCGCAACGACCGATCGATACGCCGGGGTCTACAGCGTCCAGTACAACGTGCTTTCGGATCTCGATGGGCATCCCGAACGGGGTTCGTTCTCGTTCCGGGTGGAGCAGGGGGAGGAGTGCGGGGCCATCACTGCTGCCGATGAAACCGCAGCCGAGGGCTCCCTGTTCGATCTGCCGTTCGGGGCGTTCGCGTTCGGATTGCTGTGCGCGGCCTTGATCGGCTCCGCAGCGGGCTACGTCTACGTGGCAACAGGGCGACGCTAGTCGCGAAAGCCTTTAGCTGCCTCGTCCACTGTCGGGGCGATCGACACGCCTTCGCCGAAACCGGTGATGGTGAACAACTTGAGATGTTGCTCGCGGGTGCAGGCGATAGCGAGGTCGCCTCCCGCCTCTCGCATCCGGCGCACGCCGCCCATCAGCGCCCCGAGACCCGAGGAATCCATGAAGGGGACACCGTCGAGATCGACGACGACCTTTGGCGTCTTGTCATCGATGAGGGTCGCGAGGGCGTCGCGCAAGGAACCAACCGTGTAGACGTCGAGATCGCCGCTAGGTCGGAGGATCTGGTATCCGCCTGCGTCCTCGATGTCGATCTCTACCTTCTGCTGTGCCACGGCTCTTCTCCCGTCAGCTTCTCCTGCGCCACCTCAGTCGCCGGAGACCCCTCGAACTCGATGATCAGCATCGTGAGGTCATCGTCCAGCTTACCGGCCGCGAAACCCTCCACCTCCCGGACCAGCTCTTGGCCGATCCCCTCGGAGTCAAGCGGGGCAAGCGACATGATGGCCTGCGCCAGCCGACTTTCGCCGAATATCTCCCCGTCTGGAGACTTGGCTTCGAGGAACCCGTCGGTATAAAGAGCGAGCCGGTCGCCGGGCTCGAGCTTGATCACGGTTTCGGCCAGGCCGGGATCTTCGAACCAACCCAAGGCCCTGTTGCGGGGCCCCTCCAGGAAATACCCGGCCCCGTTGCCGGACCGATTCGAGCGGATCAAGAAGGGCGAGGGATGGCCCATGTTGAGCCAGTGGACCTCGCCCGACACGAGATCGACGCTGGCGTAGAGCAAGGTCGTGAACGAATCGGGCTCCGTGGCTTCCAGCAAGGCCTCGTTGGCCCTCGCGATAACACGTCCAGGACCCGATCCGACGCTGCGTTCGGCGCGGAGGGCCGACAAGGTGACGGTCGCCATCAGGGCCGCTCCGATACCCTTCCCCGAGGCATCCCCGACGACGGTAGTCAGCGTCCGGCCGTCGACGTCGATGTCGTACCAATCACCACCAACGAGATTGGCCTGCCGCTGCAGGGGAACGAGACGGGCTCCCGGCGTATCGGGCATCGTCCTCTGCAGCAGGTTGCGCTGGATCGATCCAGCTATCTGCAGTTCCCGGTCCTGAAGCGCAAGTTGCTGCAAACGACGAAGACCCTCCTGCATCTCCTCGAACCGGGACGCCAGCTCCTCGACTTCGTCACCTGACTTGATCTCGATGCGCTGATGAAAGTCTCCGCGCCCGATGGCCCGCGCCGCCTCGACCAAACGGGAGAGATCCTCGGCCAACCGGCGGGGGATCAGGAGGGTCAGAAAGATGCCGGTGGAGATCACCCCTATAAGCACGATCAGCAACGTGATCACGGCCTGGTTCGAGCGCGACACAAGGTCGGCTTCTGTCTGACTGAGAGTCTCCGCCTGAAGCCGCCGCAACCCACGACCAAGGGTCTGGATCTTATCGGTGGCAGCGGCGCCCTCAGTGCCCAGCGCGCCGAAGGCCAGCCCCCGTTCACCGCTTTCAGCCAGCATCACCACGCGCTCGTCAACGAGGATGTGGAAGTTTTCCCCCGCGGCCTCGATGTCCTGCAACAGTTCTTGCTCGCGGTCGGAGGTGAAGAGCTCCCGTGCGCGCTCCTCAGCGGCTTCCGAGGCCTGAACCTCAGCGCGGTACTCGGCTAGAAGGGAGCCCTGGTTGGGATTGATGACGAATCCCCGGATCGCCGATGACTGCGCCGTGTACGAGCGGACGATCTCGTCAACGGCTATGACACCGGGCACCGCTGAGTCGAACACACGTCCTTGGACGCTCCTGACGGATCCGAACAGCAGCAATGTCACCCAGCCGAGCAATAGCATCAAGAAGATCAGAAGGCCGAAGCCACCGACGATCTTCTGGCGTAGGGAAAGTCTCACCACAAAAGTATCCTCGACCGATGCAAGCTCGGCACAAAGTGCTTCTGAGCGCGGCGGCGACCGCCGCGTACGCCTTGTATGAGCCTTACAGATTCAGGCTGACCTCCGCCCGGGTCCCCGTGAGGCCAGGGACCCCACCACTGTCTATCCTTCATGTCTCCGACACCCACCTAAGGGCGAAGGACGAACGCAGGGCCGCGTGGGTGCAGTCGCTCCCGCATCGCCTCGGCGGCGTACCGGATCTGGTGCTCGCCACTGGAGACTTCATCGAGGATAACAGTGGCGTGTCGAGAGCTGTCTCGGTTCTGAATGCACTCGAGGCGCGGCTAGGACGCTTCTACGTCCTCGGATCACACGATTACTACGTCTCACGGTTCCGACCCCCGACGAGCTACTTCGCAAGACATCACACCCCGATCAAGGCACCGCGCGCCGATACTCACGCCTTGGAGACGGGTTTGCAGGAGAAAGGCTGGATTCCCCTTACGAATACTGCACACGTGATCGATACGCCCGTGGGCCAAGTACGCGTCGCAGGCGTTGACGATCCGTATCTGAACCGGCATTCCACAGATCACATCAAGCGGGATCCGGACGATGTCGCGGCGATCGCGCTCGTGCACGCTCCGGACGTCGTTTCAGAGTGGATCCTGGCGGGGTTCGACCTCGTACTCGGCGGCCATACCCACGGGGGCCAGGTCCGGATGCCCGGCGTCGGCGCGCTCGTTACGAACTGCGACCTTCCTACGGAGCTTGCAAGCGGCCTACACAGGATCGGCCACGGGTGGCTCCACGTAACTTCCGGCATCGGAGCCGGACGGTTCACCCCGATCAGGTTCGCGTGCCGCCCGGAAGCGACCCTCCTCCAACTCGTGCCGTCTTGATCGCGCGATCGTCGAGACGATCGCTCCCGCAGGCAACCCGCGCGCAGCGAGCATGGGGCAGCCGCGCGACTTACGAGAGTCTTCCTTAGGGTTCGCCTTCTGGATGGGAGGCGTCGGTGAACTCGCGCATCAGGCCGGTAACCAGGAACGCGGTTTGCTCCCCGATGTCGACCGCGTGGTCCCCGAATCGCTCGAGGTAGCGCGCCACGAGGATGAGGTTCGTCGCCCATTCGAACGCTTCTTCGTCCCCGGCGTAGTCCTTCAACTCGTCGAGCATGCCCCGGTTCAAGCGATCGAGGACACTGTCCTTGATCGGCAATTGTTCAGCGAGATCGGCATCGGATGAGGAGAACGCAGTCATCGCGACTTCGAGCATGTCGTCGGCCCGTGCCCCCATCTCGACCAGCCGGTGCACCATCGGTGAGTCGGGTGGATACGGGTGCCCGCTCTGAACGAACTTCGCGATGTTGACGCAAAGATCACCCATGCGCTCGACGTGCACGTTCGAATGAAGGATCGCGCTGACCAGCCGCAGGTCCTTGGCCACGGGTGCCTGAAGGGCGATGAGGTTCAGGACTCGGGACTGCGTGGCGAGGTAGATGTCGTCGACCCGGTCATCGCCCTCGATGACCTCTTGCGCCATCCCGGCATCCCGCTTCTCGAGGGAGGCGATGACACGGGCCAATTGCGCCCGCACGAGGCCGGCCTCGGCCAGGAGGCCGTTCGATGCGACCGTGAGCTCTTCTGCGAAGTTGATCCTGGGCATGCCCTAGACCTTATCCATTCGCGGGAGGGTGGGAGTGGATCCCGGGGACCCAGGCTGAACACCATGCGAACTTTCCACGAACACAACCTCCCGCAGGGGCCGCGGACGTCTATCCAGCCCATAGACTTTCAACGAGAGTGAGCACAACGTGAACGAAACGCTATCCATCGCAATCAGCGCCCTGCTGGCAGTGGCCTGCCTTGTGTTGCTCGCGAGGCTCCGGGCGCTGGCACGCGCCACCGAAGAGTCCCGCGATGGCTTGAGCAGTCGCTTGAGCAACCAGCTTTCCGATGTCGAGCGGGAAAGGCGGCGATCGGTCGAGCTCCTCGAGAAGATGGACGAAGGGGTCCTCGTTCTGAACGACACGCTGACTCCGGTAATGGCTAACGGGGCGGCTCGACGGTTGCTGGGGTTCGACAACCCCGCCCCTGCCCACGTCGGTTCGGATGAGATCCTCTCGCTGGCCCGGCGGGCGATGGTCGAAAGCCGCCACGTAGAAGAAGCTTTGCAGCTCTGGCCTCAACGAGTGACCGTGCGCGTGCGAGCCATCCCTCTCGAGGATCAGGGTGGGGTCGCGGTCGTCCTTCAGGACGTAACCGAAGAACTGGGCACACAGCGGATCCGTCGTCAGTTCGTTGCCAATGCCTCGCATGAGCTGAAGAGCCCGGTCGCAGGGATGCAGGCCCTATCGGAAGCGATCCGGGACGCAGTGCACGACGATCCCTCGATGGCGGAGCGCTTCTCGGAGAAGCTGATCGGCGAAGCGGAACGACTCGGGAGACTCATCTCGGATCTGTTGGATCTGTCGAGGCTAGAGGACCCGGCTAACGTTTCGCGCCGCTCCACGAACCTCTCGCGTGTGGCGCAGGAGCAGATCGAACAGGTCCAGCCCGCCGCAAGCACGAAAGAGATGCAATTCGAATATCACATCGACAGCGATGTGTGGGTGCAGGGAGATCACCAGCAGCTGGGCCTGATGATCCGAAACCTGCTCGACAACGCGATCAGATACACCCCTGAACGAGGAACCGTGACGTTGTCGGTTTCGGGCCACCGTGACGATGCCGTTCTGTCCGTATCGGATACCGGGATGGGTATCCCGCTCAAGGCACAAGCTCGCGTCTTCGAACGCTTCTACCGAGTGGACAAGGACCGCTCACGGGATCGTGGAGGCACCGGTCTCGGTCTCTCGATCGTGAAACACGTCGTTGAACTGCACGGCGGGCACGTCTCGCTGGACAGCGAACTCGGCGAAGGATCGACGTTCACGGTTCGACTTCCCTCTGGGACACCGGAGAGGCGCGCGATGCGGTCCGTCGCGAGTTAGGGAAGGCGATGCCTAAAGTGCTGTTGATCGAAGATGAAGTGGGTCTCGGCGAAGCGCTCGAATACCAGCTCCAGCGCGAAGGCTACGAGGTGGAACGCGTTACGGACGGCGCCAAGGGGCTCGAGTGGTTCAAGGCGAACGGAGCCGATCTCGTCCTACTGGATCTCATGCTTCCCGGACTCCCTGGGGAAGAGATCTGCAAAGAGATCCGCAAGTCATCGAGCATCCCCATCATCATGCTTACCGCCCGCGACTCGGAGATCGACAAGGTAGTCGGACTTGAGATCGGGGCCGATGACTATGTCACCAAACCATTCAGCACCCGCGAGCTGATGGCCCGCATAAAAGCCGTGATGCGCAGGACTTCCGGCGAGCGTGACTCCGGCGATGGGGTCCTCGAGGGCGGGGGGGTGCGGCTCGACCCCGACCGCTTCGAAGTTGTCGTTAGGGGTCATGGCGTGCACATGCCAAGGAAGGAGTTCGAGCTTCTCGAGCTCCTTATGGAGAATTCAGGCCGGGTGCTGACACGAGAAACGCTGATCGATCACATCTGGGGCTCCGACTACTACGGCGACACCAGAACGCTGGATGTGCACATCAAGCGACTCCGCTCCAAATGCGAGGTGGATCCGCATGAGCCTAAGCACCTCGTGACGATCAGAGGCCTCGGTTACAAGTTCGTGCCCTAGGGCCCAACTTCACGCGACAGCGACTCGATGTTGCCGGTGAGCATGTAGCGGAGGCGTTCTCCGATCATCACCGAGTGGTCGGCTATCCGCTCCAGGGCGCGCCCCGCAACCAACGTCTGGATGGCTTCGGGGACCGCGTACGGTCCTTGCAGCTCCAGGATCGCGGTCATCAGGCGGCGCAGGTGGGAATCCATCGCATCGTCTCGTTGCTCGAGACTGTGCGCGACCCGAAGATCTCGTTGAGTGAACGCTCGCACTGCGGTTGCAAAGAGCTCTTGAGCTTCCTGAGCCATCGTTCCCAGGATCTCGAACGAGGTTGGATTCGCGGCGAGGAGATGATGTTCGGGCGCAAGCTTGGCGATGCGCAAACACAGGTCGCCGGTTCGCTCGAGGTCTCCCACGATCCGTAAGACCGAGACAACTAGCCGCAGATCGGAAGCAACGGGACTCTGTCTGGACAACAGGTCGTAACAGCGCTCCGTCAGGGCGACGAACATGCTGTCGATGGCGTCATCGCCGGCGATCACACGTGAGGCGAGGTCGAGATCGCCGGTCAATAGGACCTCGGAGGAGCTAACCAGAGCGTCCTGCACCCTGAGCCCCATCACGTCGACCTGAAGAGCCAGGTGTTGCAGGTCGAGCGCATAGGCGGCTCGCAGGGGCGTGACGTCGGGCTCGCCCGAGGGCGCAGCGTCCTCCGCGCGGGTTCTAGCCGAAACGTCCCGTGACGTAGTTCTCGGTCCTTTCGTCGCTAGGGTTCGTGAACATCTGCTCAGTCTTGTCGTACTCGACCAGAACACCCGTACGGCGATCCTGCTCCTCATTGACCTCAGCGGTGAAGAAGGCCGTCATGTCACTTACGCGGGCGGCCTGCTGCATGTTGTGGGTGACCACAACGATGGTGAACTCGTCCTTGAGGTTCTGCATGAGGTCCTCGATGCGCCCCGTGGCGATGGGATCGAGGGCCGAGCAAGGTTCGTCCATGAGGATCACATCGGGCCTCACCGCAATGCAGCGGGCGATGCACAATCTCTGTTGTTGGCCTCCGGACAAGCCCATCGCCGACTCCTTCAGCCGGTTCCTGACTTCGTCCCACAAGGCGGCCTTCTGCAGGGACTCCTCGACGACGTCATCGAGATCGCCCTTGAATCCCGCGACCTTTGGACCGAACGCGATGTTGTCGTAGATGGACTTGGGGAATGGGTTCGGCTTCTGGAACACCATCCCGATCCGGCGCCGCACCTCTACCGGATCCACTCTCTTGTCGTAAAGGTCCGCACCGTGATACCGAACGGACCCTTCGACGCGAGCGGTTTCGATCAGGTCGTTCATGCGATTGAAGCACCGCAACATGGTGGTCTTCCCGCAACCGGATGGGCCGATCAATGCGGTGATCTGGTTCTGCGCGATGGACATGGACACGTCTCTGATCGCCCTGAAGGGGCCGTAATAGACGGCCAGATCCGCGACCTCGAATACAGGATCGCCCGAGGCCCTCGCGTTAGGTTTACGGGCCCCCATATCGATGTGAACGTTGCGGGGCGAATCTGTGGTTACCGTTTCCATCACCATTTCCTCTCGTAACGGTTGCGCAGGATGATCGCGATCGCGTTGGCCGACAGAGTCATGATCAACAAGACAATGATGGCAGCAGACGTAAGCGCTCGAAAGTCTTCATTCGGGAGGCTCGTCCACCTGAAGACGACGACGGGGAGAGCCGTGTAGCCCTCGCGGAACGACTCGAAGAAACCTCGTCCCCCGGTCGCCAGCAACCCGGTTGTAGCGCCGACCACGAGGAGAGGAGCGGTCTCTCCGATCGCGCGAGAGATCGAAAGCACGGTCCCCGTCAAGATCCCGGGAGCCGCGGCCGGTAGGACGTGGCTCCGGACCACTTCCCAGCGCGTCGCACCAACGCCGAAGCCGGCCTCACGGATGCTGTCGGGCACGGCGCGGAGGGCTTCCATGGAGGTGATGATGACGATCGGGAGCACCAGGATCGCCAGCGTCAGCCCCCCCGCCATGACGGTCTTCCCCCCGGTCAGGGGCGCGAGGACCTGAACGAAGATGACCAGGCCCAAAAGGCCGTACACGATCGAAGGGACGCCGGCGAGATTCCGGATATTCACGTCGATGAACCGATTGAAGCGCGTGTCTGACGCGTACTCCTCGAGATAGATGGCGGCGGCCACGCCCACAGGGAAAGCCATCAGCACCACGAAAACGAGCAGCAGCAAGGACCCGACGATCCCTTGTCCCACGCCTGCGGTCGTGGGAGAAACGACCGTCAGTCGTCCCCGAAGAAACTCGCCGCCTCTCTCCTGAAACACTCCGAGGCCGCCGCGAGCCACGTCCGCGATCAGAACCAGAAGTATCAACAAAGACAGCAGGAGGGCGAACAAGAGCGCGGCCTGAAAGATGATGCCCTTGACGTCGGTACTCCGGCCCCTGAGCTGTTGGGCGACCACATCTGAGGTACGGGGGCCCTTCGCCGCGATCGCCATCAGTACTTCTGCCTTACGCGCCTGACGAACCGGTCACTGACCACGTTGAGAGCGAGCGTGATCAGGAACAGCAACAACCCGATGAAATAGAGGCTCTCGAAGGTCCCCTCTGTGCCCCTCACCTGATCGCTCCCGATGGCGAGGGCGGTCATCGCCGCGGTCATCGTCTGACCGGGGGCGGCGGGATCCAAGGTGAAGGCCGACCCTCCGGTTGCTCCCGACGCGATGGCCACGATCATCGTCTCGCCGATGGCCCGCGAGAGGGCCAGGATCAGCGACGCGACCACTCCCGACACGGCCGCCGGCACGACCACCTTCAAGGTGGTCGATCGCTTTCGGGCGCCCATCCCGTAGGACGCCTCCCGCAACGATTGAGGAACCGATCTGAACGCGTCCTCTGCGACCGCCGCCACTAGAGGAGTGATCAGTATCCCGACAGCGATGCCGGCCGCAGCCATGTTGAAGAACTGGGCTCCCGGCACGATCCGTTCGACGATCTGAGGTGTGATCCAAGTGATCGCGAAGAAGCCAAGCACCACGCTTGGGACACCGGCGAGTATCTCGAGGATCGGCTTCAGATACCTGCGAACGCGCGGCCGCGCGTACTCGGAGAGGTAGATCGCTGCCCCCAGCCCCAAGGGGGCGGCGACCAGCATGCCGATGCCGGACACCAGAAGCGTTCCGGCGAAGATCGTCATCACATCGAAGGACCCCCGTCGAGGGAACCATCCATCGGCGGGCGCGATCAGGGTTGCCAGATCCACCTGCGCCAGGAAGTAACCGGCTCTGCCCACCAGCGAAAACACGATGGCTGCGCTCACGACAACCGAAACCACCGCCGCGGCTTGGAAGACGCGACGGATCAACGTCTCCTTCCGGCGGCGCCGGGGGTTCCCCGACAGATCGATGCCGGTGGGACTCATCGCTGCTTGCGCCACACCAACTCCCTCAATAGGCAATGCTGGCGCGGGATCCGTGACCCCGCGCCAAGCCCTACAA
>JALZJQ010000072.1 GCA_030859685.1 Actinomycetota bacterium
GGTCGGTCGGCGTCGCGTCAGCGCTGCTGAACCTCACCGGTTTCGGGTTGGGCTACGCCTACCTCCGTAACTACGTCCGGTGGGCCTTGTACCTGGCCGGCGGGATCGCGTTCCTGCTCGCCATGTACTTCATCGAGGACGACACGGTCTCGCCGTTCTGGGGCCTGGTGTTGCTCGCGTGGATCGCGATGAGTGCGTGGGATGGTTGGCGGACGGGTCTTTCCGGATCGGCTCGGGGGATCGTCACTGGTTCGACTCCGATCGTTATCGCCCTCGTGCTGATCGTCGCGCTGCTCGCCGCTTTCTGGGGGTTTCGAAGCTCAGCTGAGAGCGCGCTGGCTGCGGGACGTGATGCGCAGGAGGAAGGCGACTGCAGCACCGCTCAGGAGCACTTCGAGACGGTAGGTTCCCTGCACAAACTAACGTTCACGTCCGCGGTCGGATCGGCTCGAACGAACGGGGAAGAATGCAAGCTGTTCCTGACGGCGCAGGAAGCCCGTGAGAAGGGTGCGTTCCCGACAACGGTCGAGCGATACCGGGAGTTCATGCGCGTCAACCCCGACAGCGTGCTGGTGCCGCACGCGCGCGAGGATCTGGCACAGACGCAGCGTGAATGGAAACGCGCCTACCAACGGCAGCTCACACTCGCCTCCCGGCGGATCCGGGCGTCGATCGGGGAGCTCCGTCGTCTGGGCGCCGTTCCAAAGTTGTCTACCTGGTTCGACGACGCTGAGAAGGATTTCTCGAAGGCGGATTCCCTCCTCGGGCAGGTCGCGCCGCCCGAGTCGGTCGCAGACATCCACCTCAAGCTATCGAGCGCCATCGTCGGCATCGCGACCTCGCTCACGAGAAGGGACCTCGAGACGCGCGACCGCTTGATCTGTGCGGCCCCTTCGGCGTTGCCCCAGTTGGCGACCGATGGCATCGGCCCCGATCTTCGAGAAGCCGAGAAGGTTCTGAAACGGAAGGGGTTCCGTGTAGACCTGTCGGTGATCTGGGGGGCGAAGCAGCCGAACCGGCGGTTGCCGACGGGTCGGTTCTTGGTCGACGGACTTAAGGGTGGCGCGAACACGGTGACGATCGAGAACCGAGGAGGCCTCGACGGCATCGTGGCTTTTGCGCAGGGATCACAGCGTCCGTTGATGTCTGTCTACATCCGCAAGAAGAGCGAGTACACGATCTCGGGGATGGTCGATGGGAGCTACGACGTTTACTTCACGTTGGGGCAGGACTGGGACGCTCGCTATCGAACGTTCACGCGCTTCTGCTCGTTCCTCAAGTCCGATAGCAAGGCGAACCTGACATCCAGCGCAACTCAATACACGATCGGAACGCTCACGTTTGGGTTGCCGGCGGGTAGTAAGCAAGGCAGCCGAACCAAAGTCATCGATCCCGAGGATTTCCCCGGGGGCCCGGGAAACTCAACGGGAGTGGTGGCCGCGGGCTGACCCTTAGGCACGCGCTGTGCCAAGCTGTGTGTGCAGGATCGATTAATTGATGCTTCTTCTGCTTCGCCTGCGCGGAGCTCGCGACGCGGGGGGAGCAGCGATGCTTTCGAGGGGAGTGGGGTAGTGGGAAGTTCACATCACGGAAGCGGGTGCGCTCGACCGGCCCGGCTCCTCCTGCGACTACTCGCCGGTTGCCTCATCGCCCTTGCGCTCCTGGCAGTCGCTCAAACCTCTGCGCGTGAACTGAGGACGACCGAGCTCATGGGGGGCGGTTTCAACGTGGCGCAGGGCCACAGTCTTCGTCACGGTCAGGGCCCTATCAAGCGGTTCATCGTCGAGGTCGAGGAGAGTCTCAACATCCGGGCCAAGCGTTTCGCCACGAAGGTCCAGAACATCTTGTTCGACCGGCGATCGTGGATCCGATCCAAGACCTTCTCGCTCAAGCGGGTCGACTCCTCTCCTGCTGCCTTCCGTGTGACCTTGGCGACCCGTTCGACCACCGATCGACTTTGCTACCCCTTGCCGACCAACGGCAGCTACTCGTGCTGGAACGGATCGCGCGCCGTGATCAACGTCTGGCGATGGAGGAACGGCGCCAAGTCGTACGGCGATCACCTCAAGGGTTACCGGCGCTACCTCATCAATCACGAGGTCGGGCACGGGCTGGGTCACTCGCACAGGAACTGTCCTCGCCAGGGAGACAAGGCGCCGGTGATGCTCCAACAGACGATCGGTCTGCAGGGCTGCAGGCGGAACCCGTGGCCGAAACATGCCGAGCTTCCCTGACTCACGGGAAGGTGAAGACGGTCGGCCGGACGCAACGCGGAAGGTGACCGACACGAGTTGCTCTCAGTCGACGGGCACCTCGAACAGGTACTCTCTCGGCGCCCCCGGTTTGCTGGCGGAGCACGTGATGCGTCTCGAGGTCGCTCGCCGCACTGTGATGTCGGCCTCGAGCAAAGCTCCGCTCGGATCTCGGAACGTGACCCTCGCCCGGCCCCCTCCCCGCTCGAGCCGCGTTTCGAAGGCGATGTCGTCTATCCCCTCCAGACGCTTCCTCTGGCGTAGAAAGACATCGGCCGCCTGAACCACCGGATCGAAGGTCGAGCGCCCCCGGTAGTACTCGAGGTCGATCCGACCGTTCTCGTACGAGGTGGCGATACGGACCGACGCGCTTTCCGTTACTCGTCCGAAGTACGCGCCGTGCGGCATACAGACGAGGTTCGCGGCGAAGCGGTCTCCACCTACGTGCGAGGCCTCCCAGGTCTGCTCGGACCGAGGGCCGGAAAGGTGTCTGGCGATGCCCCGGCCGTAGGTTCCACAGCACACGTCGTGCTCGGCATGCGTACAGATCAAGTAGAGGGGCTCGCTTCGCAAGCTTCCGATCGATGGATGACGCCCGACCACCATACCGGCGAGGTCGTCGTCGGGGATCTCCTCCGCAGCCCGGACATGCATCTCCTGTATCCATTGCTCGTTCACGCCACTGTGTACGAGGAACACGCGCCCGCTGTCTGCTCCTGTGGCACCGGGCCTGCGGATCAACAGAGCGCGGATCCGGTGACGTCGCAGCTTGGGCTGAAGGTGACGGATCAACGGGTTCTCGAGCGCTGCCTGCATGATGGCGTCGCGTCCCCACGGCTCATCATGCTGAAAGAGGATCCAGTTCCGCACGCGGGATGCGGTGCCCAGCAAGGGTTCCCCGTGCGCGCGGGAGATGTCGGCGCAAGGAGTCTGATCAAGCACGGGGGAGCTGTTCCACCAGGCCTTCCTTGATGAGCCTGCGGACGAGAACGATCCGGCCCTGGCTATCGAGACCCGGATCCAGGTCACCGACAGTGATCTCGGCTCCTTCGAGGATCCTCTCGAGAGCCGGAGCGACGTGTGCCGGCATGCGTAGGCGCCGGTCGCCGAGGATCACCAGTACGTCGTCGCCCTCGAACTTCATCTTGCAGACGGCACCTCTTCGCTGCTGCACGAGGGAGGCATCCTGGACCTCGTCGAGCGTCAAGATCTGATGGAGCTGACCCGTGAGGAGCGGGGGCCGCCCGCCCCAGAA
>JALZJQ010000077.1 GCA_030859685.1 Actinomycetota bacterium
TTCCCGCGGTAGCAGGCGCCGACGAAGATCGCCCCTACGGGTTGACCGTCCTGTTCCGACGGCCCGGCTACGCCGGTTGCGGAGATGCCCAGATCGGCGTCGAAGGATCGCGCTGCGCCCTCCGCCAGCGCTCGGGCGACCTCCTCGCTGACGGGTCCCGGCCCTTCCAGAAGGGACTCGGCGACCCCCGCGACGCGGTGCTTCGACTCGGTGGCGTAGGTGACGAGAGAACCGGCGAAGAAGCGACTGGCGCCCTCGGCTCTGGTCAACTCCGCGGCGATCAGTCCCCCGGTCAGCGACTCCGCCGCCGCGACCGTCTCGCCCCGCTCCACCAGGATCGCTCCGAGCGCTCCGGCCAGCGAATCGACGGAGCCCGGCACCGCCCAGTCACCCAGTCGGGCCCGCACGTCGCCCTCCACCGGTGCGACCAGGGCCTCGGCCTCTTCTCGGGTCGACGCTCTCGCGGTCACGCGCACCCGAACCTGTCCGCGCCCGGCGAGGAACGCGATCGTGGGATTCGTCTGCGCCGCTACGAGGTCCGCGATCTTCTCGTGCGTCGCCGATTCGCCCAGCCCGACCACGAAGATCTCGCTGCTGACCAGAGCTCCATCTCCCGCCCGCTCGGACAGCAGAGGAACGACCGTCTTGGCGAGCATCGCCTTCATCTCCCAGGGAACTCCCGGGAGAGCGATAAGCAACCTTCCATCCGCCTCGATGATGAAACCGGGCGCGGTGCCTTCCGGCTCGATCGGGGTCGCGCCGTGAGGAAGATCCGCTTGCTTCAGGTTCGCCTCCGGCATGTCCCTGTGGAGTCGATGGAACACGTCCCGGATCGCGTCGGCCAGGCGCTCGTCGCGCTCGAGTGGGGCCTGCACTGCAGCGGCGACCGCCTCGCGGGTGATGTCATCGGGGGTTGGCCCCAGGCCCCCCGTGATGATCACGACATCGTTACGGTCACGCGCCTGCGCGATGACCGACGTCATGCGCTCGAGATTGTCCCCCACGACCGAATGCCAGAACACGTTGACCCCGATGTCCGCCAGGGCGCTGGAGAGGTACTGGGCATTGGTGTTGGCGATCTGACCGAGGAGCAATTCGGTGCCGACGCCTACGATCTCTGCGTTCAGCTCACCACCTCCTTACGCCTCAGCGCGCTGAAGTACTCGGCCCCCGACCACAGTGTGACCACGAGAGCGCCTACGAGCAGTACCCAATGGACCAAACCCACTTCGATCGGGAGCAGCCACCACCCCACCATGAAGATCTGAAGCACGGTCTTCGCTTTGGCCGTGGGCGAGGCGGGCAGGTCCCCGCCGCGGCGCACGATATTCGTGCGCAGAACCTGTACCGCGATCTCGCGCACCGCGATCAGGATCGCCGCCCAGAGAGGGAAGGACCGGTCGCCGACGAGCACGAACAGCGCAGCGCCTACCAGGAGCTTGTCGGCCAGCGGGTCGAGGAACTTCCCGAGACGCGACTCGGTACCGTGGCGCCGGGCCAGATACCCATCGAGTGAATCCGAGAGGGACGCCCCCACGAACACCACGAACGCGGCGATAGCGGCGGGGTTGCCCTCCACGTAGGCGAGGACCACGAAGACGGGGACGAGGGCTATGCGCGCGAACGTTATCGCGTTGGGGAGGCTCATCGACCGAAGCGTACCCGTGGCCCCATAGGCCAACCCGACTAGTGGACCAGGACCCCGTTCAGATCGGCCCCCGAATGGCCCGTGATTCGAACCGGGACGTAGTCGCCGACGTTGAGCGGCCGGCCCGCATCGAAACCGATCTCGCCGTCGATCTCCGGCGCCTCGCGGTGGGAGCGACCGGTCCAGCTGTCGGCCTCGATGTCGTACCTCTCGACGAGCACCTCGAGGTCGAGGCCGACCAGCGCGGATGCGCGCCGGTCCATGGTGAGCTCCGCCGCCCGGCTCACGCGCTCGGCGCGCTCTCGTCCCACCACTTCCGGGACCCGGTCGGGTAGGTCGTGTGAGCGAGTGCCCGCCTCGGGCGAGTACGCGAACACACCCACCCAGTCGATGGCCGTGTCCTCGACGAACGATTCGACCTCCGCCGCGTCGGATTCTTCCTCGCCGGGGAACCCCATGATGAAGGTCGTCCGGATGGCGGCGAGCGGGTCTCCCGACCGGATCCGGTCGATCATCCGCTCGAACCTCGCGCGGCCTCCCCACCTGCCCATCCCCTTCAGGATCCGCGGCGACACATGCTGTAGTGAAAGATCGAAGTAGGGAACGACCACGTCCGACGCGAGCATCGTGTCGATCAGCTCGTCCGACACGCCTTGAGGGTGCAGGTACATGAGCCGCATACGGCGCAGACCGTCGATGCCCTCGAGCCGGTGCAGCAGATCGACGAACCCATCCTGCGCGTCCCGACCCCACATCACGGAGTCCTGACTCACCAGGGATAGTTCGGAGACGCCAAGGTCAACGAGAGCGCGAGCCTCCTTCTCGATCACCTCCGGAGCCCGGGATCGGAACTTCCCGCGCATCAGAGGGATGGCGCAGAACGTGCAACCCCGGTCGCAGCCCTCGGCGATCTTCAGGTACGCCCAGGGCGCGCGGCCGAACCTCAATCGCGGAGCAGCCGCGATGGTCGCGTCCCACCATGCGGGATCGAAGCGCGTACCGGGGTCGCCGTGGATCTTGGTCTCGAGTGCCCCCGCGGCGACCGCCGTGACGATCTCGTTGATCCGCGGGTAGGCCGCGAAGTCGACCAGCGCGTCGACCTCGGGCAGCGAATCCTCTAATTCATCTGCGCTGCGTGCAACCAGGCAACCGGTCAGTATCAGTCCCCGGAGCTGACCGTCGTTCTTGAGCTCGGCTAGATCCAGGACCTCTTCGACGGTCTCTCGCCGCGCGGGATCGATGAAGCCGCACGTATTGACCACGATGACGTCCGCACCGGCGGGATCGTCCGTTACCCGATGGCCTCCCGCGGCGATCATCCCGCCGAGGCCTTCGGAATCGATGGCGTTCTTCGGGCACCCCAGCGTGACGATGGCGACGCGCGACATCTAGCGAGCAGGCCTTAGATCGCGTCGATGTCGTCTGGAAGCGTCAGAGTGATCGGGTCGACGCCGCCGGGACTGCCTACGTTCGTGCCGTTCACGACCAACTCGACCCCGTCGGGGAACCCAAGGATGACCGTCATCTCGTCTTCCGCGTTGAACGTTTCCGTCGAGCCGGCGGGGATGGTTCCGGAGAAGGACGCGGTGGGGCTCCCGTCGCTCGACACCGAGACCCAGCAGTCCCCGGTGGCGGCGACCACTTGAAGCTCGATGCCGTCCTCGAGCGCAAGGGTCTCGGTGGGCGAAGGAGAGGGACTTGGCTCGAGGCTGGCCTCGGATGACGGGCTCGGTTCGGCCGACTCCGTCGCCGCGACGTTATCGTCCGGGTCGTCACCGTCTCCTTGTGCAAGACCGATGGCCGCGAGCCCAACGATCACGAGGAGCGCGAGCATGGCCGCTACGGTCCAGCTCGAGAAGCTCTTGCGCTCCTTGGGCACATAGCTTCTGCTGCGACGTCGGTGCTGAACCCGGGCCGATTTCGCGGTTCCTGTCTCCATGGCGGCGATCTGTGCCGTGTCCGAGGGCGCTCTGCCGAAGCGGCGATCGAACTCCTCCATCAATGGATCCGCGTTGAGTCCCAAGAAACGCGCATACGATCGCAGGAAGCCCCGCACGTATGCGGGCGCGAGGAAATCGAATTCGTCGGATTCCATCCGCATCAGGAAGTCCGGCCGGATCCGAGTTTCTTCGGCCGCTCTCTCGATGCTCACCCGGCGGCGACGCCGGGTGGCCCGGAGATAGGCCCCCATAGAGGTCGGTTCGGTCACAGCGTTTCGCCTCTTCGCCTGTAGACGGAGCGCGTATCAGGGCAAGGCCATTATAGGCAGCGGGGCCACGTCCACATCCCTTCCGAAGGTCAACCCCCGGCTGGATCATCCGCCGTCCGGCTCCACCGCGCGCGCGGCGAGCTCGTCGGCCGTCATGAGCACGTCGCGGGGTTTGGAGCCCTGTGAGGGGCCCACCACGCCGCGCTGCTCCAGGAGGTCCATCAGGCGACCGGCGCGAGCGAAGCCGACCTTGAGCTTGCGCTGCAGCATCGAAGTGGATCCCAAGCCGGAGCGAACGACGAGTTGAAGCGCCTCGTCCAGGAGCTCGTCATCTCCGCCGCCGCCACCGTAGATCGTCGCGTCGGCTCCGGATTCTTCGACCGTCACGCCCTCGACGTAGTTCGGTTCGCCCTGCCTCTTGGTGTGAGCCACTACGCTGGCTATCTCGCGCTCGGTGACCCAGGCCCCCTGGATACGTCGCGCCTTTGACGAGTTCGCGTGCAAGAACAGCATGTCGCCATGCCCGATGAGCTTGTCCGCGCCCCCCTGATCCAGGACGACCCGCGAGTCCTGCTGCGAGGCAACGCTGAATGCGAGGCGCGACGGGATGTTGGCTTTGATCAAGCCCGTCACGACATCCACCGATGGACGCTGGGTGGCAATAACCAGATGGATACCCACGGCGCGCGCCATCTGAGCTATGCGACAGATCGCGCTCTCGACGTCCCGGGGAGCAACCATCATCAGGTCCGACAGCTCGTCTACAACGACCAGGATGTAAGGAAGTTGATCGGGGTCGGGTTCGTCTTCCTCGCGCTTCACCACGCCGCCGCGCGCGACCGCTTCGTTGTACATGTCTAGATTGCGCATCCCGTAGTGAGCCAGGGTCTCGTAACGCATCTCCATCTCACGCACGACCCAGTTCAAGGCCGAGGCGGCCTTCTTCGGAACCGTCACCACGGGCGAGATGAGGTGGGGTACCCCTGCGAAGTGGCTCAGCTCGACCCTCTTCGGGTCGATGAGGATCATCCGCACCTGGTCGGGCCTCGCTCGCGTCAGCACGGACGTGATCATCGAGTTGATGCAGGATGACTTACCCGAGTTCGTCGCACCGGCGATCAGCAGATGCGGCATCTCCGTGAGGTTCGCCAGCACGGTCTCGCCTGAGATGTCCATGCCCAGAGCCACCGCCAGCGGATGCCTGTCCTTCTGCGCTTCACCGGAAGATAGGACGTCACCCAGGGTCACTAGCTGGCGCGTCCGGTTCGGGACCTCGACACCGATGGCGGAGCGGCCGGGGATGGGGGCCAGGAACCGAAGCTCACCCGAAGCGAGCGCGTACTTGATCTCGTTGCTGAGCGACAGAACACGGTTCACCTTCACGCCTTCGCCGAGCTCGATCTCGAACCTCGTGACGGTCGGCCCTGCGGTGTAACCGGTAACGCCGGCGTCCACCTTGAACTGGCTGAGGGTGGCCTCGAGCACCTTGATCATCTCGTCTATGGAGCGTGCGGATATCTCCCGTTGGTCGCCCCGTGCGAGTAGGTCGAGGGGGGGCAGCTTGTAGTTGCCGGAGTCACCGACCGGCATGGCGAGCTGTCGCGGCACGCCGGTCGTTCGTGTTCCAGCGATCGGCCGGGCGATCGGCGACTCCGCGCCGGCGCCGTCCTCGGACTCCAGCTCATCCGCTTCATCCGTGTACTCGCCATCTTCGTCTTCGGAGTACTCGTCTTCCGGATCACGCCCGGCGGCAAGGGCCCTGACGAACGCGACCGTGCTGGATCCGCCGGATCTTGCCCAGGCGATCACCTGCGTGATGGGCTTGCGCGTGACGATCATGAGACCGATGCCGAGTAAGAGGAACAAGACCAACCACGTGATCCACACGCCCACGAGATTCGACAGAGGTTTGGCGGTGAGCGCACCGATTATCCCGCCGAGGCGCTGCAGCTTCTCGAGCGGCGCGGAGACCGGGCGGTTGTTCCGGGCCAGGTGAAGCATGCCGGTGACCGCGAGGGTGCAGACCGACATGCCCACGCAGATCCGGCTCACCTGAGCGCGCGTCTTGGGGATGATGACGAGGAGTCCAGCCGCGCCGAGCAACAGCGGAGCCGCCATCGCGAGGCGTCCCAGCAGCAACGTCGCGAGGAACTCGAAGGCCCCCCCGATCGGGCCGGCTCCCTCGGCGTAGATGCCGAAACCGGCCACCGCGGCGAGGAACAGGACGAGGAGCCCCCAGGCTTCGGCCGGGGCGTTGGCGACCTGCACCGCGCCCCACTTCAGGGCGGACGCGGACGCCCGGCCGGCCGTGACCAGCGGATTGGGCGCCCTCCGAGCCGGCTTGCGCTTCCTCGGGGGCGGCCGCCGGCTCGCGCCGGAACGAGGCCGGGGACGCCCTTTCGGCGCCGGCCTGCGCCTACGGGTCGGCTTGCGGGTCCTCGTAGCCAAAGTGCGGACAACTGTAACAGTAGTTAACACCAGCAACAGGGAACGCTCGCCCCAAGCACGCCCCGACACCCGAGGGGGGTCTGGGGGGAGTAGGTCGCCTGGGCGTCCGATCCCCCCAGGGGTTGCCGCAGGCGGCACGAAGTGCCGGCCGTTAAGCAAGGGCTGTGGTCAGCAGCCCGCCGCGGAGCGGGCATAAGAACAGGGGGTCTGGGGGGAGTAGGTCGCCTGGGCGTCCGATCCCCCCCTGCCAACCACCAGTGCAGGAACCTTGCGTTCTAGACGCTCGAAACCCGAGACCACGCTCGAAGAGGCCCTCATGAAGTGACCGGCCGCCCTTCCCTATGAGCCCGTATCAACTGATCGGCGCGTTGCTAT
>JALZJQ010000150.1 GCA_030859685.1 Actinomycetota bacterium
CGATCGCTAGATTGCCCAGACTGGACGCCGTTCCGGGCTCGTCACCGATCTCGCGTCTGAGCGCCACGCTCTGTTCGAACAGCTTCTCGGCTGCATCCAGGTCATGAAGGGATCGGTTGACGACGCCAAGGCTGTTGAGACTGGAGGCCTCCCCGGACCGGTCTCCGATACTCCGAAAGAGGCCGAGGGCCTCCTCGAAGAGAGCTCTCGCCCGCTCGAGATGCCGTTGTTGCTCCATCATGATCCCGAGCAAGCGCAGGGCTCGGGCTCGATCTCCATCCGGGGCTCCCTCCCCCCCGGCCCCCAGAGCTCGTTCGAGCCACCGGCCCCCTTCGACGGCGTGCCCGTGCGTGTACCAGTAGCGTCCGAGAGCGATGGTCAACCGCAAGGCCAGCGCGCCTCCGTCTGGGTGGGCTTCGGGAACCGGCTCCAGCCACCACTCGAGAGCGGCTCTCATGTTGTCGTGGTCGGCGTCCAGCCGGTCCAGCTCGGTCGGGCGGGAACCGGCTTTGTCGGCGATGCTCTCTGCGAGATCAAGGTAGTAGTGCGCGTGTCGTTCGAGAAGGGATTCTCGCTCTGGGTCCTCGGCCAGGATCTCGGTCGCGTAGTCTCGGATGGTTTGAAGCATCGCGAATCGAATCTCGCCGCCTGCGTCTTCGCGCTGACGCAAGAGACTGTGACCGACGAGAGCCGTCAGCGCGTCGAGGGAATCCTGCCCTTGTCCCGCAACTACCTCCGCTGCTTCGAAGGTTGCGCCGCCGTTGAAGACGGCAAGGTCGCGGAAGAAAGCGCGTTCCCCTTCCCTCAACAGGTGGTAACTCCAGTCGATCGTGCTGCGCAATGTCCGATGGCGGTCGGGCCTATCTCCCGCGCCCCCGGTGAGAAGCGCGAGCCGGTCGTTCAGACGACCTACGAGAGCCTCCGGCGAGAAAACCCTGATCCTGGCGGCCGCAAGTTCGAGTGCCAATGGCAAGCCGTCGAGCAAGTGACAGGCGTCCGCGATCGCTCCGGCGTTACCGTCCGTTAGAACGAAGTCCGACCGGGCTTGCTGCGCCCGTGTGATGAACAAATGACAGGCTTCCGATGCTTCTACGGCATTCATCGACCGATCTACGGGGAGCGACAGCGGCGCCAGGGCGAATTCCACTTCCCCTTCTATCGACAACGCGATCCTGCTCGTTACGAGCGTCGAGAGAAGGGGAGCGCGGTGAAGCAGGTTCGAGACCACGACGGCTCCATCGATTGCCTGTTCGAAGTTATCGAGCAGCAAGAGCATGTGCTTTTCGCGTAGGGCATTTACCAGAGCGTCGATCAAAAGTTCATCGGCTTCGCTTTGAACGCCCACGACCTGGCCGATGGCAGAGGCAACGAGGGTTGCATCGTGGGCCGCCGAAAGGTCGACGAAGTAGACGCCGTCCTTGAAATGATCCAGGACATCCAGCGCTGCAGCAGCCGCAAGGCGCGTCTTGCCTGTGCCCCCGGGTCCGGTAACCGTTACCGCACGCGCTCCATCGACCGTCAACATCCTCTCGAGGTCTTGTTTCTCGCGAGATCGACCCACCAGTGCCCCTACGTGGCGGGGGACGTTCGTGGGGGCCCTCAGCGACTTGAGGGTGGGGAAATCTAACCGGATCCCTTCCCCGATCACTTGGTAAAGGCGTTCAGGTTGCTCGAGATCCTTCAGCCGATGGTTCCCCAGATCCTTGAATCCGATCTCTCCGGCGGAAGGGTTACCGATCGTTTGCAGGGTGGCGTCCGAAACGACGACCTGGCCCCCGTGAGCAGAGCTGCATATCCGAGCCGCGCGGTGAACGTCGATACCGACGTAGTGGCCCTCGATCACAAGGGGCTGGCCGGTGTGGATGCCCATGCGCACGAGTACCGGCTCGCCGTGACCCCACGGGTGCTCGAGCAACGCCAGCTGGGACTCCACTGCGGCGTTCACGGCCCCCCATCCTTCCGAGAAAGCGACGAAGAAGGCATCGCCTTGCGTATCCACTTCTTGGCCCGCGTTCCGAGCGAAGGCCGAGCGGAGGAGCGCTCGGTGAGTGCCCAGCACGGCCCCGTAGGAATCGCCTAGTTTTCGCAGGAGCTTGGTCGAGCCCTGGATGTCGGTGAAGAGGAAGGTGACTGTTCCTTCGGGGAGCGGTTGTCCGGTGACGGCGGAGCTCTCGTCCATTTCCTGCCACCCTAAGGGGTGTGCGGCACACGCACCCTCAGAGTCGGCTACTTTCATTTGCGTCAGCTCGTAGACGAGCCGGATGGAGTTCCACCGTTAGGAGGGTTCATGACATTGGGTAAGAGAGTCTGACGTGGCGCGCATCTTCGTAAACGTCACTCACGGACCGGAGCACCCGACCCGCGCCGCCCTCGGGTTCCTCATCGCGAAGATCGCCCTCGACGAAGGACACGAGGTGTCTCTGTTC
>JALZJQ010000005.1 GCA_030859685.1 Actinomycetota bacterium
TCAGCTCTCTCGTCACGGCATCCGTGATCATCGCAGCGGCTCACGCAGTGATCCTCAGCCTCTACGTGGAACCGGTCTACACGCTGACCATCTCATTGCTGTTGGGCATCGCCATGGCCGGCGTGGGGTCCTTCCGGGGGTCGCTGCTTCCCTGGAAGCGGCCGGCGGCGGTCGACGGGTCTTGACCGGTACCGGGGACCCGCTCAAGGACGAACACACACTCTCGAAGCAGGCTGCCACCGATGTCGGCACCGTCGCCAAGGGCGGCGCCGTACAGATCGTTGGTCAGATCACGGCACGGAGCGCAGCCTTTTTCTTCAATGCGATCGCCTTTCGCGCCCTGGAGGCCGCCGGCTTCGGCCTTTACCGGCAGGTGGCGCAGGTCCTCACGATCGCCGGGCAGTTGGGCCTCGCGGGCTTCAACTACGCCGCGATGCGATTCATCACGCTCGCACGCGTGCGCAAGGACGCGCCTGCCGTGCGCGGGGCAGCGCGGGTCTCGCTTACCGGAACAGGGGTCGTGTCATTGATCGTGATGGCGGGCATCATCATCGGCGCCGACCTCCTGGCCGGCATCTTCAAGTCCGGTGCACCCGCCGCCGATCAGGCGGAGCTGGCGGATCTATTCCGGGTTGGAGCGGTGTACGTGCCGTTGTTCGGCTTGATGCAGGTTCTGCGCTACTGCACCCAGGCCTACAAGACGATGGTGCCGTCGGTAGTTGTGGGAAACATCATCCAGCCCGCCGCTCGGTTCGCGATCGGCGTCGCCCTGCTCGCCGTCGGCGCGTCCGTCGCCGGAGCAGTCGGGTCTCTGGCGGCGAGCATGGCCGTGGGCTTCATAGCCGGGGTGCTGGCGTGGCGCCGGATCTTGACGCAAGAGGAGCGAACCGCGGCCCCCCGCAGTTCGCCCGGCCCCATGATCCGCTTCGCTTTTCCCCAGGGCGGCTCCTCGCTTCTCGGGGTGCAGTCACTGGGGCTCGGCGTGATCATCCTCGGCATCGAGGCGTCCGACGCCGCGGTCGGTCTCTTCGCGGTCGCGCTGGCTCTGCAGGGGCCTGGAGGGGTGTTCCTCTCGGGCATCGTCAACATCTGGGCGCCTGTCGTTTCGGACCTTCACGAACGCGGAGCCATCGACCGCCTCCGATCGCTCTATCAGACGATCACTCGATGGGTGGTGACCTTCTCGTTCCCGGTGTACGCGGCGCTCATCCTCGAACCGGACCTCTTCGTGCAGTTGTTCGGCGGCAGCGAGGGGGCGAGGGCGGCCCCGGTCGTCGCAGTGCTGGCGGCGGGAAACTTCTTCTATACGGGTACCGGTCCGACCGGCTACGTCCTGTCGATGACGGGGCGACCCGGCGTCAACTTCGTCAACTCTCTCGCCGGGGTGCTCCTCTACATCGCGGGAGGCATCATCTTCGTGCCTCGGTACGGCGTCATAGGGATGGCCGTCGTGGACGCCGTGGTGACTTTCCTCGTCAATACGGCGCGGGTCATCGAAGCAAAGGTATTGGTGGGGGTGCAGCCGTTCGGCCGATCGGTGCTGAAGCCCATCGCGGCCACGGCCCTCGGGGCCGTGATCCTGCTCGCTTGGCGCCTCATACCGGGAGATTCCATGCTGCTCGAAGGTGCGGGCATCGCCGTCGCCGGGGTGGCCTACTTCGTCGCTCTGAAGCTCTTCGGACTCGATCCCGAGGAGCGATACGTGTGGGAGCGGATACGGAGGCGAGGCTTCCGTCGCAAGAAGCGTCCACAGGGGGACTCTTAGGATGGATCGGTGACCATAGACAAGCGGGCGTTGCGCCGCGGCCTGAGGACGAACTTCACGCCCGGCGTTCGCGACCGGCTGGGCCGCGCCAAGCTGCGGCTACGACAGGCATCTCACCTCCCGTACCTGGTCGCCGGTCGACAGCTCGATCGTCCCGTGTTCATCATCGGGGCCCCGCGCTCGGGCACCTCGTTGCTGTACGCGATCTTGCGGACGTCCAGCCATCTGGCGCATTGGCCTGGCGAAGCCCACGAGATCTGGGAGGCGGACCACCACCCCGCCTTGCGAGGATGGGAGTCGAACGTGCTGGGGGCCGAGGATCTCGAGCCCGATGCCGCAGCGGCGATCCGCCGGAACTTCCTTCTCGTGACGGGCCCCCGCAAGCGCTTGATCGACAAGACGCCGCGCAATGCTTTGCGCGTCCCCTTCATCGACGCGCTGTTTTCGGATGCGCGCTTCATCTATCTCCAACGTGAGGGACGCGACAACGTCAACTCCCTGATCAATGCGTGGCGGACACCCCGCTACCGCACCTACGAGATACCCACCCCGCATGCGATCCCGGGATGCGATCCCCGGTGGTGGAAGTTCGTCCTGTATCCCGGATGGAAGGACGATCTGCGGGGGCCTTTGGAGCTGGTGTGCGCGAAGCAGTGGACGAGTTGCAACGACTTCGCTCTGACGGACGGTGGCACGCTTCCCCCCGAACGTTGGGCCTCGGTGAGGTACGAAGAGCTCGTGCAGAACCCGGTCGACGAGACCGCTCGGTTGCTGGGGTTCCTCGACCTTCCCTATGAGGAGGCCATCAGACGACGCGCCGCGGCCACCGCAACGACACCGATCAATACCGTCACCCCGCCGGAGCAGGGGAAGTGGAAGCGCGAGAACCCAACGGAGATAGGCGCGATCGAGGACGTCATCGCGCCGACGATGAAGGCGATGGGATACGAATGAAGACCGACCTCAGAACCATCGATACGTCGACCTCGCGGTTCGTTGATCTGACCGAGGAAGTCAGCGCGTTCGTGTCCCGGGCGGGTCGTGATGGGCTGGTGAACGTCTTCGTGCCGCACGCGACCGCCGGCCTGGCCATCGTCGAGACGGGCTCCGGCACGGAGCAGGACCTCGAGGCGGCGATCGACCGATTACTTCCCCGCGACGACCGCTATGTCCATTCGCACGGGTCACCCGGCCACGGCGCGGATCACGTCCTACCGGCGTTCCTGAGCTCGTCGCTTACCGTCCCCGTGATCGACGGCGAGATGCAGCTGGGCACATGGCAGAGCGTCGTCCTGGTCGACACGAACCGCGACAACCCCCAACGCAAGGTTCGCTTCACCTTCGTTTCTTGATGTCCGCACGCGGCGGGCTGCTGACCACAGCCCTTGCTTCACGGCCGGCATTCCATGCCGGCCTGCGGCAACCCACTGGGGGGATCGGCCGTCAAGACGACCTACTCCCCCCAGACCCCCTCGGACTTGATGGGCCTGCTTGAACCTGGTTTCGCCGTTAGCGGGTCGATTTCAGGCGGCCTATCGGTAGGCCCGTTGAGCCCAGGGTGGCTATCGCTTTGGCTCGGAGTGACGGATGGGGGAATGCGCGGGGGTATTCGAGGCTATCCAGGAGGTCCCCCGCGGCGGCTTCGAAGGTCTCGACCTGGATGCGTGGCATGTCGTCCTCCCAGGACCGGACCTTGCTCATCGGTTTGGAGGTGACGTTCGGGTTGTAGCGCGCTGCGCGATCCAGTACATCTCCACGCGCCCGCTCGGTGTAGTCGAGCATCCCGGGGTCGTAACGGATATCGAGGAATGTGCAGAGAGCCTTCATGGACCTCTCCGCGTCGACGACCAGGTTCTCGTATCTCAGCTCCATGTAGCGGCTCGGTCCAAGGGGGCGTCCATCTCTGATTCCGGTCACCACGCGCCGCGCCCACAGCGTCGCGGCCTTGCCGACGTTCTTGGGTCCGAAGGGAACGTCCGCATAGGACAGCGCGACGTTCCGTCCGTCGCGGACCTGATGAACGAACTTCGCGCTTGGGAACAAGCGGGCCAGGAGCGGGATGCTCTCGACGTAGCGGGGTGTCTTGTCGCCCCAGTACGTCTTGTCTCGCTCCTGGGCGTACGCCCGGTAGGCGGCTTCGATCGCGGTCGAGAACGAGATTCGCGATGCGTCGGACAGCTGGGCGCGCACGGCCTCGATGGAGGTCTCCCACGAGGACCAGCGCTTGTGAGCCTCGAGCTGGCGCAGGAAGCCGTCGACCTCCACCTCATCCTGGTCGCGCCACAGCTCGACGATGAAACGAGACTCGGGAGGGACGGCGATGTCCGAGTGAGCGTTGAGCATCATCCGCACCAGCGTCGTGCCCGAGCGCGCCGACCCGACTA
>JALZJQ010000012.1 GCA_030859685.1 Actinomycetota bacterium
GGCAAGTTGCCGGACCGCCGTCGACTCGCACGACACGCCCACGAGAGCCACGCTCTTGCAGCGCGCCTCGATCGCTTTCTTGAGCCCCAACGGCGTGGCGCAGTAGGTGTAGCGGGAACCCGCTGCAGCCAGAAGCTCCGCACTGTTCCTCACGAGCTTCGGCTCGTCGAGCCACGGCACGTCATCTGAAGGCGCCGCGACCACCGCTCCATCGAGCTCCTCTCGGTCGAGGCCCCATGCCAGAAGGGCGGTAACGGCCCCTCCATCCTGGCCCCGGGCGAGGATCTTCTCGTCGGTGGCGCGGGCCAGCGTCTTGAAGCGGTAGGTCCCTTCCGGTTGCGCTTCATCGCGACGCTGGTTGTGGACGGCGCTCTCGATGACGTCCAGCGCCGGATCCAGCCGCAGGCACGCCATCGCGCACAGTGAGCAGCCCTCCTCGCCGTGCACGCAGTTGTCGAACGGGGAGCGCCCGTCGGTCTGGATCGGGTCCCAGTCCCGCAACTCGAGGACCTTGTGAGGGCACGCCACGATGCAAGCGGAGCAGCTGCAGCAGATCTCAGTGGCGACGACCTCGGAATAGAGATGCTTCCAGTGCTTGCGCTCGGCGTCCATGCGTTCCTTTCAGATCCACCTCATCGGGCGACATCACCGGAGCCTCGGCATCGGGCGACATCACCGGAGCCTCGGCAGAACCATACCGGGGACACCTTCCAAAGCCGCGCAGGATCAGACAACAGCCGACTACGCTTCCGGGATGGATGCCGGCATCCTCCCGGTCAAGCGACTGGATCGCGCGAAGCAGCGGCTCGCTGACGATTTCGACGAGGAGCAGCGAGTGGCGATCGCTCGCGCCCTGCTCGACGATGCAT
Source organism: Actinomycetota bacterium (assembly GCA_030859685.1). Taxonomy (GTDB): domain Bacteria; phylum Actinomycetota; class CADDZG01; order CADDZG01; family WHSQ01; genus JACCXF01. The sequence goes on from JALZJQ010000012.1 coordinate 870, forward strand.
TGGATCTATGTGAGAGCAGCCCGTTCCTGTCGTGGTGGGTGGTTAGTGACGACGAAACCGTTCGTGGGCGCGCCCACGAACGCGGGCTGTCCACTCTCGAGGATGGTGGGTCTGGACTCAACGATGCCCTCGTCCTTGCGATAGCGACGGTTGCCGGCGCGGGGGCAGGGTCAACGACGATCGTTCCCGTCGACGTCCCTCTCGCCCGCCCCGAAGATCTGCAGGACCTCCTCGATACCGGAACCACGTCCGACGTCACGGTGGTGCCCTCGGAACGCGATGGAGGAACGAACGGCCTCTACCTGAGGCCGCCCGGCATCCTGGCGCCGAGGTTCGGGCCCGGAAGCCTCGCATCTCATCTGGCCGCCGCGGAACGCGCCGGTTTGCGTTGCTCCATCCTCAGTCTCGATGCCTTGTCCCTCGACATCGACACGCTCGAGGACATCCAGACGCTGATGAGCGTCGATCGAGCGAGCAGGACGAAGACCGGCGCGCTGCTCGCAGACATCAGTCGCCGAGCGGTGCCGAAGCCTTCTTAGGGTCGTCCATGTCCCGGGACTGGGCCGAGATGCTGCCCGACTTCTCGATCATCGCCTGCTCGGCTCGACCCGCCAGCGTGTCCAGCTTCGCCGGCGTCGGCACTACGGCAACTCCATCTCTCTGGAGCAAGAACGCGCCCGCCAGCGAGCCCGCGCCCAACAGGACCAAGACGACCGTCTGAGTCGTGGAGGGGGCGGAGGGAGCATCGATGTCCCCGGCGGCGAGCCCTTCCTCGTAACCGGCCGAGCGACCCCACGAATAGCCTGCGAACAGCAGCAGGGCCGCCGCCATCGCGATGAGAAGCCCCTGCATGAAACGGATCGTTCTCCGCTGGCGTGAATGCGCCACCGGGCCACGAGCGCTGCCGCCACCCATCGATCTCTTCATGGCACCAAGATAGCGGCTCGCCGCGCCGTGGGGTGAGCTGCTATCGCGGGCGCGAAAAGCCCCGGAGCGCGGGGCCCCGGGGCTTTGCCTTGCAGGATGGATCTACTTCTTGCCGTTCACCAGCTGCTTGAAGGTCGCGCCGGCCTTGAAGGCGGGAACCTTCGACGCCTGGATGCGGATCGTCTCGCCGGTCTGCGGGTTACGAGCGTCCCGAGCCGAACGCTCACGGCGCTCGAACGTGCCGAAGCCCGGGAGCGAGATCTTCTCGCCCTTCTGCACCGTGCTCTGAACGGTGTTGATCAACTCGTCGAGTACATCGTTGACGAGGCGCTTGGACTCTCCGGTGGAAGTGGCTACGGAGTCGATGAGCTCGCTCTTGTTCAAGTTGGCTTCCTCCTCTGAATACCGGGGGTTCGAATACCGGCCCACCCTATAGGCCGGAGGTGGGTCCCGGTTGTCAATTTCGGCGCCGCGAACCCCTTTCCTGCACGGTTTTCGCCCGATCCGGGGGTCGGCGGCATTTTCCTGCCGTCGGGCTCACTCGAAGCCCGGACGCGCAACACCGCCGTGAGATCACGGCGGTGAAGGATGTGGCCGTAGGGCCACGGTTCCCAGTGTGCGCTAGAGCATCTGTGCGATCACGATGATGAGGATTATCCCCACCAGGATCCATATCCACATCGGTATTCCCATGCGCCTAACCTACCCGAGCATCGGGGCTGTAAACGGCCTGCTGCGAGCCGGATCGAAGACCATGTTGCTGATGTGGCACAGAGGGGCTCAAACGGAGCCAAACGCCGTCCAAAGCAGACTTCGATCGTGTCTCGGTGCTATCTTGGGCCGATGCCCGCACGCGCCTCGGCCCGAGATGAATCCAAACGCCCCCGGGTCGAACCCCGCTTCTTCACTCTCGAGGACGTCGCCTCCTACCTCAGCGTGAGCGTGCCCCAGGTCTATGCGATCGTGCGATCCGGGCAGCTTCCGGCCATCAAGATCGGTGGCCGGGGCGTGTGGCGCGTCGATATCGAGCAGCTCGAGGCCTACGTGGAGCGGCTCCATCGCGAGACCCAAGAGTGGGCCAAGAAGCACCCTCTCAACCCCCGCTAGTAGCGCCGCCCCTTTCCTCGCGCCGGCCTCAGGTCCGAAGCTCATCCACCTCTTCTCGTGGTGGTGGCGCCGTTCACTTGACACTGACGCTGGCTCACCTGTAAGCATACGCATGTAACCACGCGTAAACGTAGGTTATCGAAAGCTGGGGGATCGAAGGCTTGAGAAAGGGAGAAGGCATGGCGAGCGATAGGAGCGGGCGGGCAGAGGATGGCGTCAGGGAAGCCACCGGCAGGCCCCTGTTCCGGAGACTCCTTCCGGGGCGCCTCCGGGCGCGCGTGGCTTCCTTGCTCGGGATCGCCGTGGCACTCAGCGCGGCGCCGGCCGCCGCCTCTCCCCCTTCGCGGCGCCCCGGGCGCTCGACCCAGCCCCCCTGGTCCAGGACGATCGGGCATCCCCCTCCTCGCCCGCTCGCTCCGGCCGGGGGGGCCCACACTCCCCAACCGGGAGGAGCCATTCCGCCACCAGGCAAGGCGAAGGAGCCAAAGATCCATCCGGCGAAGTCGGGGACCGCTGCGAGCGAACCGGCGCCCGGCCAACCCGCGGCACCCGCCCCTCCCCCAGCGCCTTCTCGTGGGCGGACGGCTTCGGCCCCGCCACACGCCCCGCGGCCGACCGCTGGTGATCGACTCTTCCCTCGAGCCATCGGGAAGCCGGGCCTCGAGCGCGCCATGCGCGCGCATCCCTCCGGACGTGGGACGACGAGACCGGGTGCGGCCTCGGGCTCATCGGCGGAAGGGTCCGCCCCGCTACCGGCATCGAGCTCGGTAGCCGAGGTGACCGCCGAGGCCACGCCGTCGCCCGCGCAGGACCCGCCGTCCCCGAGGGGATCTTCGTCGGTGCCCGGCACCATGCTCGCCGAAGCGTTGGCGGCCGCCGGGACCTCATCGCTCGGGGGTCCCGAAAGCGAGCGCTATACGGTTCGCCCCGGTGACTCCCTCTGGGACATCGCCGAGATGAAACTCGACACCGCCGAGGCACGTCGGATCGCCCGCTATTGGCCGCGCATCCATCGAGCCAATCGCGACGTGATCGGCGGGGACCCCAATCTCATCTTCCCCGGTCAGGTTCTGACCCTTCCACCCGAGCGCCCGTGAGCGATCTCCTGCGGGTCGCCGTTCACCCGACTCGGGAGCGCGGCCCGAGGTCAGGGGACGGCGACCCCGCAGGGTGAACCACCGCCTGAAGACCCTCGCGCCCGCGATCGCCCTCGCCCTGGTCGCGTTCTTCGTTGCTACGGCCGTGGCGCGAGGATCGGCTCCTCGGGTGGTTCCCGCGTCTCTCCCCGACGCGAGCATGGGCCCACCTCCGACTGCCTCATCCCCGCCATTGGATCGCGCGCTCGCGCCGTCGAGCCGCGCTTCCGAACGCGCTGCGACGCGTGCCTACGCGATCGCTACGAGCGAGCTGGCGGGCCTTCCTCCGGATGCAAGGCCGGGGGCCATCTTCGACCTCTGGGTGACGTGGTCTCCCCCGGTCGTCGAGGTGGTGCGCATACAGAAACTCATCCCCGGTCTCATCCTGGAGGAGATCGTGCCGCCGGTAACCCCATCGGGGGCCGAGGCCGCGATCTTCCTGGTTCCGGTGAAGAGCATGTCCGACCTCCTCTGGGCCGACCGGTTCGGCGAGCTCAGCGTGACCGGGCTCCCGTGACCTGCATCGAGGGACCATCGACCTGGTGCATCGGTGAATGGTTCGATGGAGGGCGAAAGTCGGGTCCATCGAACCGCCAGTCCTTCGCGTGGATCGGGGAGCAGACCCAGGACAGTTCCGCCTGCATCGTGGCCTCCGCTTGTGTTCTGGAAGGCCCGCAGGGCCTCACAGCGGGGACCGGTTAGTGGCTGCTACTGTGTTACCGGGTCGTACGTCGATTCGGGCATAGATCGCTGAGCGTTTGGTCTCTCGAGCTCCTGGGGGGGATGAAAGATGACGACGAGGAAAGTAGGCAAGCACCGAAGCGCGATGGGGCGGCGGGAATTTCTAAGGCTGTCGGGAGCCGGAATCGCTGGCTCCGCCCTGCTATCCGCCTGCAGCGGCTTCGGCGGAGAGTCGGAGGAAACCGGGTCGGGCAAGGTCATCATGTCGCACGGTCCCGATCCCGTCCTCGAGAAGCTCATCAAGCAGCAGCTCGAGGACTTCAACGCGCAGCACAAGGGCGAGATAGAGGCCATCTTCCGTCCGATGGGGGAGGACTACTTCGACCAGCTCCGCACGCAGTTCCAGGCGGGCGGCGGCGACATCGACGTGATCTCCGGCGACGTCATCTGGCCCGCCCAGTTCGGCGCCAACGGCTGGATCGACGATCTCTCGGATCGTTTCACCGAGGAGATGCAGGGGGCCTACCTCGAGGGACCACTGGGGGCAAACCAATACCAGGACGCGGTTTACGGGGTCCCGTGGTTCACGGACCTGGGCATGCTCTACTACCGCGCCGACCTGCTGAAGCAGAGCGGGTTCTCGAACGCCCCCGCGACCTACGACGAGCTCTTCAGCATGGCCGAGAAGGTCCAGGGCGAGGCGGGGGTGAGGCACGGGCACGTCTACCAGGGCTCGAACTACGAAGGCGGTGTGTGCAACGGCCTCGAGTACATCTGGGCCCACGGTGGAGACGCCCTCGATCCGGAGGACCCGACCCAGGTCATCATCGACAGCCCCGAGTCCGCGGCGGGCCTCGAGACCTATCGCGGGACGGTGGAGGCGGGCATCACGCCGGAGGCGATAGTCACGTTCACCGAGCCGGAGTCGGACGCCGCCTTCCGCAACGGCGACGCGGTGTTCATGCGCAACTGGCCCTACGTCTACGGCATGCTCCTCGCGGGCGACGCCGAGATCAAGCTCAACCAGGTGGGGGTCGCCCCGTTGCCGGCTGGAGAGGGAGAGAGCGAGGGGTTCAGCACGCTCGGCGGGTGGAACCTCTTCATCAACGCGGCGAGCGACGTCAAGGACGAGGCGTGGGAGCTCATCAAGTTCATGACGACCCCCGAGGCGGTGAAGTTCAGGGCGATCGAGGGCTCATACCTGTCCGCTCTACAGGAGACTTACGAGGACCAGGAGGTGCTCGACGAGGTGCCCGTGTACGAGGTCGCCGGTCAGGTCACCGACCAGATCAGGCCTCGACCGGTGTCCCCGTTCTACGGGGACATGACGCTCGAGATGGCGGAGGAGTTCAACAACTGCCTGAAGGGTGAGACGAGCCCGGAGGACGCGGTCGCGACGCTCCAGGAGAGCATGCAAGGCATCATCGACCAGGGCACGTCATAGGCTCCCAGCCGGTTCACTAGGGGTCTCCACATGACTGAGAGGGCGACCGGCGTCGACACGAGACCGCGTCCCCCGGGGGGCTTGGTGCGGGGCACGCTGCGCACCCTAAGGAACGAGTTCACCGACAAGGAGCGCCGGCTCGGCTACATCCTGGTAACGCCCGCGCTCGCGATCATCCTCGCCATCGCGCTGTTCCCGCTCCTCTACGCGATCTGGTTGAGCCTGCAAGAGATCATCATCAACCAGTCGAGCTCCTTCGTCGGTTTCCAGAACTACTTCGATATGGCCCAGGATCCGGACTTCCACAGCGCGCTGATCAACACCACCGTGTTCACCGTCCTCAGCGTGTCGCTTGAGTTGGTGCTGGGGATGGCCATAGCGCTGGCGCTCAACCGCGCCTTCAAGGGCAGAGGCATAGCCCGCGCCACCGCCCTCGCCCCCTGGGCGTTCCCCCCGGCCATCGCCGCGGTCATGTGGCGGCTCATGTTCCAGGACCAGGTGGGCGGAGGCATCCTGGCCTACCTGATCAGGTCATCGGGCATCTACACGCACCCGATCCTCGGCAGCGACAGCGCTCTGATCGGGGCGGCCGTGCTCGTCGACGTATGGAAGACCACGCCGTTCATGGCGCTGCTGCTGCTCGCCGGGCTGCAGGTCATACCCCAGGAGGTGTACGAGGCCTCCAGGGTTGACGGCGCGACCTCGTGGCAGCAGTTCTGGCGGGTCACACTCCCGCTGGTAAGACCGGCGATGCTGGTCGCGCTCCTGTTCAGAACGCTCGACGCGTGGCGTGTCTACGACCTGCTGTGGGTCATGGGAAACCGCCAGCTCAACTCGCTTTCCGTCTATGTCTACAACGGCGTGAAGATCAGCCAGCTGGATTTCTCGTTGGGCAATGCGGCCGCGGTATTCGTCTTTCTCAGCTCGATCGCGATCGCATTCCTCTTCATCAAGGTCCTCGGCACTCGAGCGGTGGATTAGGGGGGAGTCGATGTTCGGAGATTTCGAAACGAGATGGGGCAAGGTGCTCTTCTACGTCCTCATCACGGTGTTCGTGCTGATGACGATATCGCCGCTTCTGTGGATGGCGAAGATGGCCCTCGTGAGCCCCGCGGAGCTCGACGCCTATCCGCCCAAGATCCTGCCGGAGAGCCTGGATTTCACTTCCTTCAAGACCATCTTCGGCGACGCCCGCTTCCGCTCCGCCCTCGTCAACACCGTGGTGATCGCCGGGTTCACGACCGTAATCTGCCTCTCCGTCGGCTCTATCGCGGCCTACGCGCTGGCGCGCCTTAAGTTCGGTCTGCGCGGCCCGGTGCTGAGCATGATCCTGGCGGTGGCGTTCTTCCCGGCGGTCGCGATCATCGCTCCCCTGTTTCTGCAGTTCAGCAACTGGGGCATCGTCAACACCTATCAATCCATGATCATCCCCGATGTGCTCTTCGCGTTGCCGCTCACCGTCTACTTGCTCGTCGCGTACTTCCGAGAGCTGCCCCTGGACATCGAGGAGGCGGCTAAGGTCGACGGGGCGAGTCCGATGCAGGCCTTCTTCAGGGTTACCCTCCCGCTGTCCATCCCGGGAGTGGTGACCACCGGGTTGTTGTGCTTCATCTTCGCCGCGACCGAGTTCCTGTTCGCCAACACGTTCGCCTTCGACTCGAGCACGCAGCCCGTCACCGTGATCATTCCTCAGTTCGCCACCCAATACAGAACCGACTACGGCGCTCAGGCGGCGGCATCGATGGTCGTTACGATCCCACTCACCATCCTCGTCCTCGCCTTCCAGCGCCGCATCGTGTCCGGGCTCACCGCCGGCGCCGTCAAGTAGCCGGAGC
>JALZJQ010000016.1 GCA_030859685.1 Actinomycetota bacterium
TGTGTACGTCATTGCACAGAAGCCTCCAGATCCAGAGTTCTCGCCGGTCTCGCGAGAGGTGATTGGACACATGGGAGAGTCAACCCTTTACCACCGGGCGGGCAATCCTTGGAAGGGCTTTACAGCCTACAGCGATGAATGGCAGCTTTCACTCCTCGCCTACCCAGGACCCGGGCAAGATGTGACTTGGGGTCCGAATAGCGAGGTCGTCAAGGACTGGTTCTCTGAGGCTTTGTCTCGAGCAAGACACCACCCTCCGCCCTGCGGCTAATTTCGCAGATTCGTTACGCCCAGATCATTGCCCTCAGTCCCCGCTCGACTCCGATCGGAACGGGCTTCTTTGATCGGTCGACGTCAACAAGCTCGAGCGCCGCGGCACCTTCCCAGTGTTCCGGGTCGGGATGGGAAACCCGCGCGATAAGGGGTGCATCCGGATTTCCGACCGTATGCCCTGGGCGGATCTCCCTCTCCTCGACAACGTAGCTGGCGAAATTGAGAACCGTATTGATCGCGTCATTGAGGAGCTCGGGCGGCACGGCTCGCATCTCAAGCTCAGCTCGGCCGAATTTGATCAGCCCGTGAGTGTGCAACCACAACCCCTTTGGTGCCGCGGGGCGCACATGGAGAGAGATATGAGATCGAGGATCGAAGCCTTCTGTGTATTGCTCTGCTTTCCATGTTTCACCGGCGAAGAATCGCTGGGCGGACATGTCGTCTACGCAGCCGGTTGCGATACTGGAAATACGATCAGCGAGGCCTGTCGCGAATCGAACGGTTTCGACGACCGCCGTTCCAGGATCATTGACGTTGATTAGGACTGAGTGGTGCGCGTTCTTGAACCGTTGGGCAAGCTCTTCGTTCAAGCCCGCTTCCTCCCACTCCGCCGGTTGATTCATGATCGGGAGAGGCGGGGGCTTGCCCGCGACGGCGACACTGGTCAATCCCCTCTCTGGCGTGATTACGCCGAAACCGTCGCCGGGTTCCATCGGTGCTTCGATGGCCTTTTCCTTCGTGGGCCCGACTCGTGAAACCGAACCTCCACTTTTTAAGTTGACGACATCCAGAATGCTGGGGAGATCGCCTGTACAAGCCACCACGAAGAGACATTTAGGGTCTGGGGATCGCCAGTCTTGCTGCCGCCGCTGGGGCATCTGATGCTCCTTCGATCGCTGGAGTCCTACCCATTCGGGCCGGGGCCCATGACCCGGAGGTCGTGGGTTCAAACCCGCCCTGAGAAAAAGGGCCGTCTAGCCTGGTGGACCAGAGGGGAATTGAACCCCTGACCTCACCCGTGCGAGGGGTGCGCTCTACCAACTGAGCTACTGGCCCGAAGCGGCCATCTTAGCCGTCCGGCTGGTCGTCTCAGTGGCCCTCGAGGTCCGCGCGATGGCTCTCGAGAGCGTCTCGCAGCCCGCTCTGGATCGTGGATGTCGTGTAGTCGCCGCGGGTGCGCTCGATGATCGAGCGAGCGACATCGGTCAGGCGACGCAACCCGAAAGTGATCCCATCCGGGTAGTCCATCGAGACCAGCAGGTAATAGATGTCGTCCATGGAGGCGAGCAACTCTTCGCAACGCTTCAGCTCGCCCCGGCGCATGAGATCGAGGATGTGGCGTCGCAGTTCGCCGATCGCCTCGGCCATCCCCTTGAGGTAGGCCTGCGAGGAGACGCCGACCTCCTTGGGGGCCGGCAGCTCACCACCCGTCACGAGACCCTGCGTGATGCGAGCCTCCGCGTACTCCTTCTCGGCGTCGTGCACGAAGCCCGCGTAGAGCATGTCTGTGTGATCGGACAGGGAATCGCGCGCCGCGTCGAGTTCGGCACGCGCCTCGTCCAATAACTCGAGCGCGTTGTCTTTCTCGTAACGGTGCAACGCCCGGATCGCGTTGCCACACGCGCGTATCCCTCGCCGGCTGGCCGCTAGACCAAGCTCACGCGCCGACGTCTTGGCATCCAACTCGTCCCGTAGCTGAGACCCGACATCCCCTAGATCCATGCGCAGACCCTATCGAAAGCCGAGGGCGTTAGAAGCGGCGCGTGCCGAAGGCCCGGATCTGCTCGTCGAATGTCATCTCGTCCTCATGACCATCATGGTCGGGAACGAGAGCGAAGTCATCTGTGGGATCGTCGACACCTGGGATATCGAGCGATCCGATCTCGGAGAAGGAATCGCTCTCACCAACCGCGACGCGAGCCGCCGGCTGCACCTGTCGCTCTGGACGTGAGCGCGCTTGGATGCGCCGAACCTTCTTGCCTCTCTCGACGCGACGCCGCTTCCCCTCCAGCAACAGCGATATGTAGAGGGCGAGCGAAGCACCGAAAGCCAGTGACAGCTCCCACAGGGCACCGCCGAAAAAGATCGCAGCGCCAACCGAAAGAAGGACTGCACCCAGCAGGAAAGCAAAGATGTGGCGCCGGCTGCGTTGTCCCTTTCGGAACGATCTGCCAGCCAGCCGATCACCGGATTCCGGGACGATCACCCATCGGCCGGCGGATGCACGGGGAGCTATCAATTCCATCCGCCGGCGAAAGCTATCGGCAGTGGACAGAGGAGCGTTCTGTCGGGCCCGCATGGCGGCGGGGAGGAAAACGGCGATCCAGGCGAGCGCGAGGACCAGCAAGAACCAGTACGTCAAGAGCACTTTCCTTGCCTCGGCGGCAGGGGTCGAAATCCACGCTAAACCTGCATGTACCGGTTCTTCCGGATTTCGCGCGTGAGCGCGCAAAGGACGTCGGCGCCGGATGCGCCTCGTTCTCTCTCGGTTACCTTGACCCGAGCCCTAACAACAAAGGAGAAGGAATGCCCATCCAGATAGTCCCCTCAGGGGAGGAGCCCACGGGGATCTCGTGTGACGCGCTGGTGATCGGAGCAGTGAAGTCCGACGGATCGCCACAGCTGGTGGATGGTGACGCGCTCGACCAAGCTCTCGACGGGCAGTTGTCCGAGTACCTGAACGCGACGAACTTCAAGGCGGGTGTGGGTGAAACGGTGGTGGTTCCCACTCTTGGGTGTCTTCCCGCTACGTCGCTGGTAGTGGTTGGACTCGGGCCCGCTTCCGAAGTCGATCCATCGGTCTTGCGACGAGCATCCGGAACCGTGGGCCGGCGCCTCGCCGAACGTAAGACGATCGCGACGACCTTGAGCCGCGGCGCCGGGGTCGATGGAGCGGCCGCGGTGGCCGAGGGGTTCATCCTCGGGAGCTATCGCTTCACGACGCACAAGAGCGACCCCAAGCCGAGCTCCCTCGAACGCGTCTCACTCCTGGACGACATCTCGGAGCAGACGATCGAACATGCACGAGCGCGCGCCGAAGCGGCGATGCTCGCCCGGGACCTGACGAATGAGCCTGCATCGAGCATCTACCCCGAATCACTCGCTCAGCGGGCGAACGATCTGGCCGATGTCGCCGGCTTCGAATGCACGATCTTCGGAGAGGAAGAGCTGGCCGAGAAGGGGTTCGGAGGCATCCTCGGAGTCGCACAGGGATCCGAGAAACCGCCGCGGTTCATCCAGATGCGATACCGGCCGGACACCCCGCAAGGGTTCGTCATCCTCATCGGAAAGGGCATCACTTTCGATTCGGGCGGCCTGTCTCTGAAGGACGCGAAGAGCATGGAGCAGATGAAGACCGACATGGCGGGCGCAGCCGCGGTGATAGGAGCCATGAGCGCCTTGAAGAAACTCGACGTCAAGGTGGAGGTCTTGGGATTGGTGAGTAGTTCCGAGAACCTGCCGAGCGGCACCGCGATCAAGCCGGGAGACGTTCTCGTTCACTACGGGGGTCAGACGGCAGAGGTGACCAACACCGACGCCGAAGGCCGGCTCGTGCTCGCTGATGCGATCGCCTTCGCGTGCGAACAGCAGCCGGATGCGATCCTGGACGTCGCTACGTTGACCGGCGCGATCATGGTCGCCCTGGGGGCCAAGGCGACCGGTTTCTTCTCCAACAACGATGACCTCGCCCGCGAGATCGACCTCGCGGCGCAAGCGGCCGGCGAGAGGTTCTGGCGCATGCCGATCTACGGCGACTACCGCAAGGATCTCGACTCCGAGGTGGCCGACATCAAGAACTCGGGCCCCCGCTATGGAGGGGCCATCATCGGGGCCCTGTACCTCAAGGACTTCGTGAAGAACGACGTGCCGTGGGCGCACCTGGACATCGCGGGGCCATCACGGGCCGAGAGCGACTACGACGAGGTTTCGCGCGGGGGAACGGGGGTCGCTACCCGGACGCTCCTCGCCTGGGTCGAAGGTCGGGGTCGTTGACCGACAAGGTCGTGCCGTTGGGTCGCGATCCTGAACCGCAGCCTCCGGTCGTCCCAAGTCGTCCCAGGCGCCTGCAGGCGATAGCGATCGGCGGGATGACATCGTTCGCGATGCTCGGTTTCCTGGCGCTGCTGTCGCTGTTCACGATCGGCAGCTTCAGCGGCGACACCAGGCACTACGTCGTGATCGTCGTCGTGTTCTCGGCCGTCGGCTTCCTCGCGAGCGCATCGGCTGCTGTATTCACCGCCGCAGGGGACACCTACGCGAGCCGCCCAGAGAAGGACGGCGACTAGACTTCGCCGCATGGAGATAGAAGGTCATCCAACCCAGGACCTCATCGAGGAGTTGGAACGTCGCGGCGGGCTGCGCTTGGAGGGAACGAGTCTCGGGCCACAAAAGGAGACGCTTCGATTCGTCGGCGAGCGCGTCGGCGAGGTTCCCGGCACGTGGTTGTTCCTCCCTCGCCAGGCTTACGCGACGGGCTTCGACGAGATCCCCCAGTAGAAGAACAGACGATCGGCTAGGCATCAGCTCTGAGCCGGTCCCCGACCCCGACTGCTCCGGCCGATCCCACGGGCAACTCGATGACGAACCACGCCCGGCGGACCCACCTTGTGATCCTGTTCGGACCGAGGCGATGGACCCGGTGTCGCACGATCCAATCCGCATCGCAGAACAGGACATCTATCGCGTACGACATTCCGAAGGTGTGGACCTGGCGTGCCCCGACGATCACCAGCGCTTGGCCCTCACAGAGGCAGCCTGTGCCCAAGAGGCCCCGCATCTTGTCGTACGCACCGGAGGCCCAGATGATCGAGTCGGCGATGCAACGCCCGTCGGGGAGAAAGAGGGCGTCTGCCACCTGGAGTAAGTTACGGCGCGAAAGCGGGCCCAGCTGGGGATGGCATCACACATCGAAGGAGGACCATCGTGCAGAAGTGGGAGTACGCAACCGTGCCGCTCATCTCGCATGCGCTGCAGGAGATCCTCAACCAGTGGGGCGAGGAGGGTTGGGAGCTCATCCAGGTGATCGAGAGCTCCGCGACGGGCACCACGGCTTACCTCAAGCGAACCAAGGGCGGCGAGCCGCCGGCGACCGAGTAGGTCAACCGTCCGGGCGCACCCACAGTCCGGAGCGGCCCCCGTTCTTCCGCAAGAGCCTGATGTCGGTGACCTCGACCCCGCGCTCGGTTCCCTTCACCATGTCGTAGATCGTCAGCCCCGCCACGGCCACCGCCGTCAGGGCCTCCATCTCGACCCCGGTTCTCTCGGTCGTACGAACCCTAGCGATGACCTCGATCCCGTCCCCGACGGGCCCCAGCGTCACGTCCACCGCGCCCAACGGAAGTGGGTGGCACAGAGGGATGAGGTCGGCGGTCTTCTTCGCCGCCATGATCCCTGCGATCCGCGCCACCTCCAGAGCGTCCCCCTTCTCGAGCTTGCGTTCGACCACCAGGTCTCGGGTGGCCGATGACATGCGGACCAGCCCCCCGGCGGTCGCCTCGCGGACCGTGACCTCCTTTGCCGTCACGTCCACCATCCGTGCCTCGGACTCGGGATGACGATCGGTCACGCCTCGACCTCCGGGAGCTTCCACACCTCGACGACCACTTTCGATCCGGCCTCCAGCTCTGACTCCTCGCGTTCGAAGCGCGCGACGCCGCTGCACTCGACGAGGCTGGATTGCACGTGCGAACCCTGGCCCCCGGTCGGGGCCGCGAACCACTCGTCCCCGTCAAGACGTAGACGAACCCGCACGAAGTGGAGCCGTCCCGGACTCTTGTGGATCTTCTCGGTTAGACGAGCTTCGATCGTGGGCCGAAGGAGGAAACGGCACCCCCTCATCTTGCGGATCGCAGGACGAACGAACTGCTCGAAGCCCACGTGGATCGAGACCGGATTCCCAGGCAATCCGAGAAAGGGCGTCGACTCGACCGCGCCCAGGACCACCGGTTTCCCGGGCTGCATCGCGACCCTCCACATGTCGATCCGCCCGAGCTCGGCCACCACCTCTTTCACGAAATCGTACCGGCCGACTGCGACGCCGCCGGAGGAGATCACGAGATCGGCCAGCCTCGCAGCTCGACGGAACTCGGCCACGACCGACTCGCGCTCGTCCGGGATCGGAGGGAACGGGATCGCAGCGCCTCCGGCATCGGTGACGAGGGCGCACAGGGCCACGGAGTTCGAGTCGCGGATACGGCCGGGTCCCGGAGTTGCTTCCGGAGGCACCAGCTCGTCCCCGGTCACGAGGATCGCGACGCGGGGCCGTTCTCTAACGCGCAGCGGTGACATGCCGGTGCTGGCGAGCAAGGCGAGCTCACCAGGCCCCAGTTCGATCCCGGCCCGCACGAGGACGTCGCCGGCCGCGAGGTCGTCTCCCGCGGGGCGGACGTGCCGGCCCGGCGCAGTGGGGGCCGCGATCGAGACGCGCTCTCCGGACTCCTCGGTGTCCTCGACGGGCACGATCGCGTCCGCACCCTCGGGAACCGGCGCCCCGGTCATGATGCGTATAGCGGTGCCGGGAAGGACCTTCTGGTCCGCAGGCTGACCCGCCCGGACCTCTCCGGCGAGCTCCAGCAGAACCGGTTCGGATCCACTGGCGGTCGCGACGTCCGCGGCGATGACCGCGTACCCGTCCATCGCAGAGTTATCGAAGCGTGGCAGCGGGTGCGATGCGAGCAGGTCGTCGGCCACGACCTTCCCCAGCGCGTCTCCCACCAGCGATTCCACCGGTTCGAGCGGTTGGATCGCCTCGAGCACGCGCGCTCGCGCCTCATCTACGGTCAACATCGTCAAGCCAGACGCTGGGCGAGCTGAGAGACGTACTCGGACACTGCCTTCGATAGATCGTCCCGCCTCAGAGCGAGCTCGATCGTCGCCTTCAGGTAGTCGACCTTCTTCCCCACGTCGAACATCGGGCCGTCGTGGATGTAGGCGTAGACGTCTTCGGATCGTGCGAGCAGCTTGATGGCGTCGGTCAGCTGGATCTCGTTCCCGACGCCGCGCTCGGTCCGATCGAGGGCATCGAAGATCCCGGGCGAGAGAACGTAACGGCCGCGCGAACCGAGGTCGGATGGAGCCTCCTCAGGCGATGGCTTCTCGACCATGTCGGTCATCCGCACGATCCCCGGTTCGATCTCGTCTCCAGACACGACGCCATACCCAGAGATCGCTTCTTTCGGCACCCTCTGCACGGCCACAACGCTGCCGCCGAGTCGTTCGTAGACCTCGATCATCCGTTCGATGAGAGGAGCCTCACCGTCGCGCGGATCCGGGACGATCTCATCGCCGACCATCACGACACATGGTTCGTCACCGACGTGGGCTTTCGCAGCCGCCACTGCGTGTCCGAAGCCAAGAGGTTCCTTCTGCCGGACGAAGAAGATGTCGGCCAGCTCGGCTATGCGCCGCACCTCTTCGAGCTCCTCGAGCTTCCCCTTGTCCTCGAGATGGTGCTCCAGCTCGAGAGAGCGGTCGAAATGATCTTCGATGGCGTTCTTCCCACGGCCGGTGACGATGAGGATGTCCTCGATCCCGGCACGTACGGCTTCCTCGACGACGTACTGGATCCCAGGCTTGTCCACGACGGGGATCATCTCTTTGGGTTGGCTCTTCGTTGCGGGCAGGAATCGGGTCCCCAGTCCCGCCGCCGGCAGAACGGCTTTGCGAACGGTCATTGATGCGCCTCCGATGGCTAGACGGCGAGTCTAGAGGCTCGGGGCGTGCGATCCCGCGGGTTACGTAGCGAGCTTCAGGCCGCTCTGCGGCTTCTCGGCAACACGCACGCAGTCACGCCCTTCCTCCTTCGCGCGGTACATCGCCGCATCCGCCGCTCCCACGAGGCCCTGATACGACTCGCCATGCTCTGAGAAGCACGCGACGCCGATCGAAACGGTTATCGCTATCGACTCTTCGCCCTGATGATCGAAGGTTTCCGATCGCACGGCTTCCCTGATCTTCTCCGCGGTGATGAGCGCACCCTCCAGGTCGGTCTCCGACAAGAGGCAGATGAACTCCTCGCCGCCGTAACGCGCGACCGTGTCCACCTCGCGCAGGAGATGGCTGACGCGGCGCGCGAACTCGATCAGGATCGCATCGCCGCGCTGGTGTCCATAAGAATCGTTCACCGACTTGAAGACGTCGAGGTCCAGCATCAAGATGCTGAAGGTTCGCTCGAAACGAGTGGACGTCGCAAGGACCTGACGGAACTGCATCTGGAAATAGCGACGGTTCCAAACCCCCGTAAGCCCGTCGGTGATCGAGAGCCGCTGCGCCTCTTCGTGCAGTTGCACGTTCTCGAGAGCCACCCCGCCCTGTTCGGCCAGGAACACCACGGTTCCCACGTCGTCCTCAGTGAACGTTTGCGCCGGCCCGCGCCGATAGACGCTGATCACCGAGTGGATCCGATCCTGGCTATACAGGGGGACGACGATCGCGATCTCGTAGTCGGGCTCGGCGCTGGTGGGCCGAGGCCCGCCTCGAGGACTGGGGCACAACATCGAGGTTCCTCGCTCCGCCACGTGCCCCACCATGCCATCCCCCACCTGCACGCGATCGAATCGATCCAAGTTCACTCCGGCGCCGATCGCGGGGTACAGCTCGGCACGGTCCGGGGTGAACGACCACAGGACCGCAGCGTCGGCGGCGACCGCGTCCGTGGCCGTATGCAGGATCGAATCGAGGATCTGCCGCATGTCGTGAGTGGATCGCAGGGTCTCGCCCACCCGCCTAACGGCTCGCTGCAAGAGTCCTCGGGAGGACGAAAGCTCGGTGATGGTCTCGCGCAAACGGTCGGTCATGTTGTTGAACGCCATCGCGAGCTGTCCGACCTCATCCGAGGAGTCAACAGGGATCCGGTAGTCGTAGTTGCCGTGGGCGATGGCTTCGGCGCCGTACGCGACCTCCTCCAGCGGCTGGGTGATCAGCTTCGCCAGCCAGTAGGCCAGCAACGCTATCGGTAGCAACGCGAGCACCAACAAACCCAACATCGACAAAAAGACTTGCTCCGAAAGGCCCACGATCGGCTCGCGGGGGGACCAGGCCACCATTTCCCCGAGGTTCAGTTCCGCCGTCTCCATGGAGTGCGCCACCTCGGCCTCGAATGGAGTTGGTCCATCAGCGGTGGTCGCGACGATCTCGCCGCCCGACCGGATCGCCAGCTCCACCTGGGTGCCCTCACCCACGAGCAGCTGCCCGTCGGTCCAGAACCCGCCGAGGACCCGACCCAGAGGCCTGCCGGAACCATCCTCGACCTCGAATGCCGCCGTGGTAACGAACCCGTCCCCGAACAGGATCGGTTCATCCGGGCCCCCCATGCGGGCCGACTTCACGATCTGACCCTCCGAGACATCGAAGCCTGGTGCGAACCCCGGCTCCCGCCCACGCTCGAACGCGATCGGACGGTTCCGCTGATCGAGGACGGCGATGAAGTCGAGGGCGCTCTCACCGTCGAGGCGAGTTTCGAGCTTCCTTGCGAGCTCGTTCCCCCGGGCCTGTCGGAGCAGGCGGCCGAGGTCCAGGCCACGGTTCACCCCGGGGGCCACCGACGCGATCACGATCTCGTCGATCGAGGCGACCCTGAGGTTGTAACCGACGAGCGTGGAATCGAGGGCCGGGCGAAGGGCCATCTGAGCCCGTTCTTCGACCTCGCCGACCAATACGTAACGCACCACTAGCCCTGCGGCCAGCAGCGGAAGCATGACGATGATGATGAAGAAGAGCGTGAGCCGGCGCTGGAGGGACATTTCCGTTTCCCCCTTTTGCTCATTTTCGGGCACCGAGCGCCGACACTTTAGCGTCGACCGCAGCGCTACGGTTAGCCTCGACTAGCCTCGACCGCAGCACTACGGCGCATCCTCCCATCCGCGGATGGGATGATTCACGCCATGCCGATCTACGAATACGCATGCACGGCCTGCGGAGAGCGAACGGAGGCGAAGCAGAGCTTCGACGATCCGCCCCTGGACCGGTGCCCGGTCTGCGGAGGGCCCCTGCGCAAGCTCTATTCCCCCGTCGGCATCGTCTTCAAGGGATCCGGCTTCTATTCGACCGACGGGCGGTCCTCGAAGTCCAAGAGCCCCGGCTCGGAGGATGGCCCCAAGACCGACGGGAAAGAGAAGAAGGAGAAGAAAGAGAAGGACGGCGGCGGCTCCGGTGGGGAAACCTCGTCGTCTCCCTCGCCCTCGTCGTCCGGTTCATCCTCGAGCTCCGACAAGAAGAGCTCGTGAGCGGTCAGGCGCGGGTCGGGGTCTTCGGCGGGTCGGGTTTCTACTCCTTCCTGGATGACGTGAAGCAGGTCGAGGTAGACACGCCTTACGGACCACCGTCGGCACCCCTGGCCATCGGACGGATCGGCGACATCGATGTTGCCTTTCTGCCACGGCATGGCCTGGACCACGGATTGCCCCCGCACATGATCAATTACAGGGCGAACGTCTGGGCTCTCAAGGACGCGGGGGTCGAGCGGGTGATCGGCCCGTGCGCCGCCGGCTCGCTCAAACCCGAGGTCGAGCCGGGGCATTTCGTCGTGTCCGACCAGCTCGTGGACCGAACGAATGCGCGCAAGGACACGTTCTACGACGGACCACTGACCACGCATGTCTCTTTCGCTGATCCCTACTGCCCAGAACTCAGGTCGCTGGCGATCGACACCGCGAAGAGGGAGGGCATCACCGTTCACGAGCGCGGGACGGTTGTGACCATCCAGGGTCCGCGCTTCTCTACGAGGGCGGAATCGAAATGGTTCCAGGACGCGGGATGGGAAGTCATCAACATGACTCAGTACCCCGAGGCGTACCTGTCACGCGAGCTGGAGATGTGTTACGTGAACGTCGCGCTCATCACCGATTACGACGTTGGGCTCGAGGGGCAGAGTGGTGCGGTGAGTCACGAAGAGGTCCTCAAGGTCTTCGAGGCCAACAACGAGAAGCTCCGCAACCTGCTGTTCTCACTCGTGCCGCGCATCCCCGAACCCCGCACGTGTCCCTGTGCCTCCGCTCTGACCGGGGCGCGCGTTTCGGACGAGCACTGACCTCGAATCCATTTCTTTCCATCTCGCCACGCTGACGGTATAGTCCCGCGCCATGTCCGTCGTCCAAGCGATCGTCCTGGGAGTGGTCCAGGGCCTGACGGAGTTCGTGCCGATCTCTTCGTCCGGACATCTCGTTGTCGTCCCGGCGGCGCTCGGATGGGACTCTCCGGGGCTCTCGTTCGACGTTCTCCTGCACGTCGCGTCACTGATCGCGCTGCTGGTCTATTTCTCCGGCGATCTTCTGGATCTCGTCAGGGGAGCGCTCGCGGGCGACGGTGATCAGCGCCGACTGGCGACCCTGTTGCTCATCGGCACGATCCCGGCGGGACTGGCCGGGTTGCTGCTCGGCAACCTCTTCGAGGAACAGTTCGAAGACGCCAAAGGCGCCGCCCTCCAACTTCTGATCACGGCTGCGATCCTCGTCGGGGCCGAGCTGGCTCTGCGATATCACCAGCGGAAGCGAGCGGAGCATGGCCAGGACCTTCGTCGCATGAACGACCTACGCGTCCTGGACGCGGGTCTCGTCGGTATGGCGCAAGCGATCGCGATCGTTCCGGGCATCAGCCGCTCGGGGGCCACCATCGCCGCCGGTCTCGCCCGGGGCGTGTCACGCGAGGCTTCGGCCCGCTTCGGCTTCCTCCTCGCCATCCCCGCGTTGTTCGGCGCAGCTCTCGTGAAGCTCCCCGATCTCGGTGATGGATCCGTCGGATTCGGCGCGGGACTAGGCGGATTCGTTGCGTCGTTGATCGCGTCCTATGTTGCGATCGCCGCGCTGATCAAGTACTTGAAGAGTCGCTCCCTTTACCCATTCGCTATCTACTGTGTGATCGCGAGCGTGGTCTTCTACCAATTGGTGTAACGACGGATCAAGAGCCGCCGACGGTCATCTCCGAAACCAGGGTCGTTGCCCCCCCGTATGAGCCGCCGAAGGGAAGCCAGCGGCGATCGTCCGCCACCGCCCTTATGTTGCTCAGGATCTCGAGCATCGGCGCGGCGATAGTGACTTCTTTCA
This sequence comes from Actinomycetota bacterium, assembly GCA_030859685.1. GTDB lineage: Bacteria > Actinomycetota > CADDZG01 > CADDZG01 > WHSQ01 > JACCXF01. The sequence goes on from JALZJQ010000016.1 coordinate 12,312, forward strand.
CCGGCTGCACGACCTCGCCGTCGGCCAGCAGCATCCCAGTGATCCCAACCGAGAAATCCCCGGACACCGGGTTGGCCCCCGAATGGACCCCGTGGAAGTCCTGGACCAGAAGCACCTTCCCGGCCCCCTGCAACAGCTCGTCGCGTGACTGACCCGTGCTCTCGAGCGCCAGGTTCGAGGGGGCCGCAGCGGGGACCGACTTGAACCCGCTCCTGCTCGCGTTGCCGGTAGACGCCCGATCCTCGCGCTTCGCGCTGATGGAGTCGTAGAGGAACGACCGCAGCACGCCCCCCGCGATGATGTCCGTCCGAGAGGTTGGAACTCCCTCGTCGTCCCACGGAGCCGATCCGGGGGCCCCGGGCAGCCGTCCATCATCGAACATCGTCAGCTCGGTGGCAGCGACGGTCTCCCCGGTACGTCCGGCGAACAACGAGCGGCCCTTCTGAACCGCTTCGCCCGTCAGCGCCTGTCCCAGAACGCCGAGGAACTGTCCGGCCGTAAACGGCTCGAATACGACCGGCATCCGCGCGGAAGCGATCTTGGCGGCGCCGAGGATGGTCAGCGCGTTATCCGCAGCACGATGCCCCACGTCGACGGCATCGAGATGGTTCAACCCGCGAGCCAGCCCGAACTCGAACCCGACCTGCGTATCGCCGTCCTCTTCGGCGATCGCGAGCGAGAAGCACCACGCGTCGGTACGCCGGTAGGTCCCGGAGATCCCGTGCGAAGTGGCGATAGCGATCTCGGTGTCGGAATCCGAGTAGACGGACTCTTCGACCGCGCGAACTCTCTTGTCCCGGGCGGCCGTCGCGCGGTCCAGCTCGACCGCGAAGCGGACCTTGTCGTCCGGTCGCACGTCCTCCTGCCCGCGCTCGACCATGCCCTCGATCTCCTGCGGTGGTCCGTCGGTGGGTTCGGCAGGGCCGATGGCCTCGTCCGAGGTCACGAATGACGCGTTCTCACGAGCCGCATCGAGCATCGAGCCAAGACCCCCCGCACTCAGATCTGTGGTGTACGAGAAACCGACTCGGCCCTCCGAGAACACTCGGGCGCCCGCGCCCCGCGGCTCGGACGCGGACAACGCCTCGACCTCGCCTGAAAACACTTTGACGTAGAAGTTGAGCTCGTGCGTGAGAAAGGCCTCGACTACCTCGCCGCTCTTCGCCCGCCCCGCCAGATCGGTGGCTAGGCCCAGAAGATCCTGCGTCATCCGGCCTCCGTCCCTCCGACCGTCATCTTGCCGAGCAGCACCGTGGACATCCCGTTGGTGACCGGAGCGTGCTGCCCGTCTTTGCCGCACACACCTTCCTTACGGCCGAAGTCGGAGCCGATGGCGTCGATCACGCCCAGGACCCGCGGCCCATTGCCGATGAGCTGGGCCCCCTTGATGGGGTAGGCGATCGCACCGTTCTCGATCATGTAGGCCTCGGACATGCCGAAGACGAAGTTGCCGGTAGCGGGGTTCACCTCGCCGCCGGCGAACGTGGCCGCGTACACACCCCGCTCGACGGACCGGATGATCTCTTCGGGATCGTCGTCGCCCGGCAACAGGTTGGTGTTCGTCATCCGCACGATCGGCAGGTGCGCGTAGGACTGGCGCCGGCCGTTACCGGTCGGAGGATGCCCGATCTTTTCGGCCGACAGCACGTCACTCATGTGCCCAACGAGCACGCCCTTTTCGAACAGAACCGTGCTTTGAGCCGGCGTGCCTTCGTCATCCACACCAAAGGACCCCCACAGGCCGGTCTCGGTCGCGTCGTCCACGATGGTCACCGACTCCGAACCGAATCGCTCTCCGTGACGCTTGGCGTACACGCTCGCTTCTTTCACGAGCGTGTCGGCTTCGAGGCCGTGCCCGCACGCCTCGTGTATGAGGACGCCACCGGTGCCCGGGGCAAGCACCACGGGGAACTCCCCCGCCGGCGACGGTCGCGCGTCGAGCATCCGCAACGCTTTAGAGGCCGCACTCTTGCCGAGATCCTCGACGTCGTAACGCTGCAGCAGCTCGAAGCCGCCGGAGTGACCGGGGGCCTCGAAGCCGGTGGCGATCTCTCCGTCGCGGGCTGCGACGACCTGAACGGCGAAGCGAACCCGCGTCCGGTCGTCCTCGGCCAGTCGCCCGTCCGACGACGCGATCAGCACCTTCTGCCGGACGTCGGCGTAGGAGACCATCACCTGGCGCACCTCGGCTCCCTGCGACCGCGCCGCATCGTTCGCCTTCACCAGCGTGGCGGCCTTGTCCGCAGCGCCCACATCCTCCGGGCGCACCGTGACCGGATGGCGCGCACCCTCCACGCGGCGCAGATCCGTCTCCACGTTCCCTGCGGGACCCTCGAGCCCGGCTCGAGCGGCCTCCGCCGTCGTGCGCAACGACTCCTCGGTCAACAGGTTCGTATAGGCGTACGAGGCCCGGTCTCCGGCCAGGACCCGGATGCCCGCCCCCACGTCGCGTCCGGACGTCACGTCCTCGATCCGCGAGTCGTCCAGGCGCAGCGCCGTCGAGCTACGGTCCTCGACGAATATCTCCGCCAGGTCCCCACCAGCCCCCAGGGCCTCCCTCAAGGTTCCCTGGATGACGTCCTGATCGATCATGCCCGCACCCTAATGGCGAAAGGCCACATAACGGTCGCCCCGGCCAGGCGGGCCCCGTCCGAGCACGCCCGCCAACCCCGAGGGGGGTCTGGGGGGAGTAGGTCGCCTCGTCCGAGCACAGTTCGACAAGCCCGAGGGGGTCTGGGGGAGTAGGCCGTCTCGACGGCCGATCCCCCAGGGGGTACCGCAGGAACGGCATCACGATGCCGTTCCGGGTAGCAAGCGTTGCGAGGAGCAACGCGCCGCGGGCGGAATCAAAACAAGTGCGCTTGTGCATGGCTCGGGCCGCGACGTACACTCGAATACGTCTCCGGCGGGCCTCCAGGACGCCGGCCGAGGTCGCAGGTCGCTATCCATCGAATGCCGAGCAAGGAGCGCTTCTGACCACCCAGGACGGGGCCGGGTACACCCCCGAGCAACGGAAGCGGCTCGGCAAGATCCACGAGCGACTTGTCGAGGCCAGGCGCGAACTGGATGCCCTCATCGGGGACGCCTACCTCAGGCCGCGCGCCAACATAGTGCCGGTTCACTTCCTGGATCTTTCGGCTGCCGTCGAGAAGCTCCGGTGGGCCGAGAAAGAGTGGCGGGAGCTCGAGCGCGAGGTGATGGAGTCCGGCAGCGAAGAAACCATCCTCCACGTGATCCCGGCTGAGTCCGGCCGCACCTAACCGCCACCGGGCGGTTTTTTTTGTGCGCGAGAACGGTGACGCGAGCCGGTCGGCCGGCGGAGTCGCCGGGGGACGGAGCTTCCGCCGGCCTGGGCATCACGGGGTCGGACCGGATGCCTTACCAACTCACGAACGGGTTCGAGGCTAGGCCGCCCGCTTGAACTGAAGATGGACGGACCGTCGCGCCGCGATGAATACCGCCCTAGCGCGGTCCCATCCTGAGGGCCCCGTCGAGGCGGATGACCTCTCCGTTCAACATCGGGTTCTCGACGATGTGCTTGACGGTGGCGGCGTACTCCTCTGGGCGTCCGAGGCGGCGAGGGTGAGGGACCTGCTCGGCGAGCTTGGCCCGCGCCTCTTCCGGGAGCCCCGCCAGCATGGGGGTGTCGAACGTTCCGGGGGCCAGGGTCACGACACGGATGAGCTTGCTCGCGAGATCGCGGGCGAGCGGGAGAGTCATTCCGGCGACGCCGCCCTTAGAGGCTGAGTACGCGGCCTGACCGATCTGTCCATCGAAGGCGGCGATGCTGGCCGTGTTCACGATCACACCGCGCTCGTCGCCTTCCGGCTTCTGCTTGGCCATCTGCGCCGCCGCCAACCGGATCGCGTTGAACGTCCCGATCAGATTCACGCGCACGACGAACTCGAAGCGCTCGAGGTCGATCGCATCTCCATCTCGGGTGAGAACGCGTCCAGGAAAGCCGACTCCTGCGCAATTCACCAGGATGTGCACTCCGCCGAAGTCCCCCGTCGCCGTATCGACCGCGGCCTGAACATCCGAAGCCGCCGTGACGTCCGCCGGAGCAAAGCGCGCCGCGTCGCCCAGTTCCTTGGCGGCGGTCGTGCCGTTCGACTCGGGGAGGTCGACGATGACCACCGAAGCGCCGGACTCCGCCAGCAGCCTGCTCGTGGCGAGACCCAGACCGGACGCTCCGCCCGTTACGAGAGCTACCTTCCCTTCGATGTTCAAACCGTCTCCTCCGATACGACTTCTCCGCTGGCAAGGATCAGCCCATCCTCGCACCTGGTCTCGATCTTGCCGTCCGAGTACTGCTCGCGGTACAGAGCTGCGTACGCGCCGTCTTTCGCCAGCAATTCAGCGTGAGTGCCTCGTTCGAGGATGCGCCCCCGGTCCAGGTACAGGATCTGGTCGGCGGCCAAGATCGTCGAGAGCCGATGCGCGATCGCTATCGTCGTGCGAGTGGTCATAAGCGGTGCCAGCGCCTGCTGGACGAGCCGCTCCGAAAGGGTGTCGAGAGAGCTCGTTGCTTCGTCCAGGATGAGAACGCGCGGGTCCTTGAGGATGACCCGTGCGATCGCCAGACGCTGCTTCTCGCCCCCGGACATCTTGTAACCGCGTTCACCAACTACCGAATCGAAGCCGTCGGGTAGCTCCGCGATGCGATCGTAGATGTAGGCAGCGCGCGCCGCCGCCTCGAGTTGCTCGTCCGTTGCATCGGGGTTCCCATATGCCAGGTTGCGCCGGATGCTCGCGTTGAACAGGTAGGTCTCCTGGGTCACCATCCCGACGATCTCGCCTAGAGACTCGAGACGGATGTCGCGTACGTCGATCCCATCGATCTTCACGCTGCCCCTGTCCACGTCATAGAGGCGCGGGATCAGATAAGTCATCGTCGTCTTCCCTGCGCCCGAGGGGCCGACGAGGGCGAGCAGCTGGCCCGGCTTCACGGTCAGATCCACGCCCTGGAGGGTCCACATGCGATCGTCTTCGGCCTGGCTCTTGCCCGATCGTTCGTAGCGGAACCAGATGTCGTCGAAGCGAACCTCGCCGGTCACTTCGTCTCCCGAGAGCTCGATCGCCCCGTCCTTGTCGACGATGCCTCGCTCGAGGTCGAGGTACTCGAAGATCCTGTCGAACAGCGCCAGCCCCGACTGAACCTCGATGTTGACGTTGAGCAGTTGACCCATCGGGAAGAACAGCCGGCTCTGCAAGGTCGTGAAGGCGACGATCGTGCCCACCAGCGCGGCCGGGGATTGGTCGATCATCCCCCGTAGGAGAAGCCAGCCACCCAGCAGGTAGACGAACGCGGGCGTGATCGAGAAGAAGATCTGCACCAGGGCGAAGAACCCACGACCCACCATGGTTCGCCTGATCTCCAGCTCGGCCAGACGCCGGTTCTCGCTGCGGAACCGGTCGATCTCGTACGCCTGCCTACCGAACGCCTTCGACAGCAGGATGCCAGAGACCGACAGGGTCTCTTGCATGATCGAAGTGAGGTCGGCCAGCGATTCCTGCGTCTTGCCGGATATCTCTCGCCTTACGCGACCCACCTTCCGACTGAGGACGAGGAACACCGGAAGGATGGCGAGAGACAGGATGGTCAGCGGCCAGCTCAGGATGAACATCGTTACGACGGTGGAAATGACCGTCGTTATGTTCGACAAGAGACTCGAAGCCGTGTCGGTCAGCACGGACTGGACGCCGCCGACATCGTTGGACAAACGGGATTGGATCTCGCCGGTCCGCGTCGAGGTAAAGAACCGCAGCGGCATGTTCTGAAGGTGCGAGTAGAGGGAGTTCCGCAGGTCCTGCATCACCCGTTGGCCCACGACGTTGTTGGTGTACGTCTGCCACAAACCGAGCCCGCCGGTAACGATCGGCGTCGCGATCATCACGAGTGAGACGATGACCAGGAGACGGATCCGTTCATCGACGGGCCCCTCGGCGAGGATCACGTTCTCGAAAACGACTTTGATCAGCAGTGGGTTGATGAGACCCAGCGCCGATGTCACCAGGATGAGGCCTGCGACGAGCCCGACCTGCTTCTTGTAGGGGCGGAAAGTGCCTACGATGCGCCGGAACGTGCCCGGCCGGGCCGGTCGCTCCGGAGTATCGGGTGGAACCAAGCGATGCCCTCTCGGCAACTGCGTCCCCTTCTTCTTTCCGCGATGGCGCGGGGTTTGCCTTGAACCCTCGAACCATCAAGTCGAGACAACTATTCCTCGAGCCGCCCGAGGACGAGCTCACTAACGGGCAAGCAGCCTAGTCATCGAGCGGAGCACCGTGATAGAGGGCGCTGGTCTCGAGCGGGCGCGCGCTAAGCGGTGCGGACGGCGACCACCACTCCGTCCCGGAGGGGGACGATGGTCGAGCGCCAGTTGTCATCCGTAGCGATGGCTTGGTTCATGTTCATGATGGCTTCGGTGTAGCCCTCCCGAACGTCGCCACTCACCTTGCCCGTGACCCGGCCGGACCACAGGACGTTGTCACAGATGAACAGGCCCCCCACGCGGATGCGCGCCTTCGCCATTTCCCACGCCTGAGGATAGGCATCCTTGTCGATATCACAGTAGACGATGTCGAACTCACCGGTCGTGCTCTTGAATGCACCGAACGCATCCGAGATATGGAAAGTGATCGGGTCGTCGAGACCGGCGCGCTGAAGGAAGTCCAGTGCCTTCGTTTCATTCTCCGTATCGGTGTCTGTGAGATGTATCTCGCCATCGGAACCTGTGGCGCGCGAGAACCAGTAGGCCGAGTAGCCGAAGCCGGAGCCCATCTCGAAGATGCGTCGAGCTCCCGCCGTGCGAGCGAGCACCTCGAGCATGCGTCCGCAGAGACGTCCGATGATCGGGAAGTCATGCTTCTTCGCGAGGCTCTCCATCTCGAGCAGGATCGGATCGTCATCGGTGGATGCAAGTGCTACCAGGTATGCCTCGACGTCCGGGTCGACGATATCCATGATCCCAAAGCTATCCGACGACGAGGGCCCTCAGTTGGTCGTGGAGGGCCGGACCGGCCGCGACGAGGCCGTGCGAGGAGCCCACGGGGGCCGCCATCGGACTGACGACTCCCCCCGCCTCCCGGATGATGAGCTCGCCCGCCGCGCGGTCCCACGGCTCCATCAGGGCCTCGTAGAACCCGTCCAGGCGGCCGCACGCCAGAGCGGCCAGGTCGAGAGCCGCGGACCCACCTCTTCTGATGTCGCGGACGCGTGGAAGCAGGCGCGGGACGACTTGAGCCTGCGCCGCACGTGCGTCAACGTTGTACGAGAACCCCGTTCCCACCAGCGCACGCGACAGATCGGTCTCGCCCGACACGCGGATCCGCTCCCCGTTCAGCCACGCGCCTCTCCCCCTGAGGGCGGTCCACATGTCCTGCTGGTTGGGATCGAATACGGCTCCCGCTAGAGCGCCGTCTCCGTCCTCTACGGCGATGCTGACGGCCCAAGCCGGGATGCCGTACAGGAAGTTGACGGTGCCGTCGAGGGGGTCGATGACCCACCGCAAACCGGAGTGGGACTCCTCGCCTCCGCCTTCCTCCGAAAGGATCCCGTCGTCGGGGCGGACCTCGGAGACGAGGTCGATGATGAGGCTCTCGGAGTCGCGATCCGCGTCGCTCACCAGGTCTGTCGGCGAGCTCTTCGTGGTCACGCCGCGCGCTGGACCTTGCACGCGCTCGAGCAATAGCTCTCCGGCGCGGCGCGCCGCGTCGACCGCCGTATCCAACAACTGCTCCACCGACGCCTCCCTGCTTGAGCGGACGTTCAACCGTCGTGGTCGCTTGTTCAGAACCTACGAGCCACCGGACGACTATCCTGCATTGCATGGGACGACTACCCGAACCAGTAGAAAAGCTGCTCAACGCAGCGCTCGTTAGCGAGCTTACGGTGCTCGACCACCAGGGCCGGCCCGTCACCTACCCGCTCATCCCGCTATACGACGGAGAGCGCATCTACATGACGTCGAGCGTTCTCTTCTCGAAGAAACTCGAGCACATCAAGGCCAACCCGCGCGTCTCGCTCACGATCACCGATGCCACGGCCACCCCGGTCGAGCCATTCCGGCGCGTCACGATCCAGGGTGACGCGCGAGTCGTCGAAGATGATCTCCACTCGGGTTGGGAAAGCGTGCTCCCGCTGTGGACCGCGAAGGAGCCCATCATCACCGAGCTCGTCAAGAAGCGCTTCGCGATGCCGCTGTTCTGGGAACGATCCGTGATCGAGATCCAACCGCGACGCGTTTTCCTGTGGGCCGACGAACGGACGGATCGCCAACCTGAGATCTTCGACCTCGCGGGAGCCGCAGCCTGATGGCGCTGTCAACCGTAAGAGAAGAGGCCCTCCTCGAGGACGTCGCCGGGTACGGCCACGCCATACTCGCTTACACGGGGGAAGATGGTTACCCCGTGAACGTCGCCACCGATTTCCAAACGGTTCCCGAACGGGGCACGATCAGGCTCGACAGGCCGACCGGTCCGAGCGAGCCCGACGAGGGCGCGGAAGTGAACGTCACGTTCAGTCACGTGCATCCACAGCCGGGCGTTGGATACGACCAGCGGCGCTACATCAGCATCTGGGGGCCGCTCACCAAGGTGAACGGTTCACTGGAGCTCGATCCACAACGAACCCATGGCTGGGACGAAGAGCGACTTTCCTTCTTCGAGCTCTGCGAACGCAGCGTGCCTGCCGCCCACCGGTACATGCGGAAGCTCAGCGAAGAGCGCGGCGAGACGGTCAAGCCGACCTTGTCGGCGGGCTGGCTGTTCTTCCTGGCAACCCGGATCCCGTTCCTCACCGCCACCTTCGTGCCGATCCTTCTCGGGGCGGTGGTCGCGCGTGTTCACGGGTTCTCGGAGTGGTGGTTGACGCTCCTGGCCCTCGTCGGTGGCATCGCCATCCATCTCGGGTTGAACGTAGCGAACGATGTCTTCGATTCAACGAGTGGCGCGGACGAGGCGAACGTCAACCCCACGATGTTCTCGGGCGGGTCCCGGATGATCCAGTACGGCCTCGTGAGTCTGAGCTTCATGAAGCGGGTCGCGATCGCTTGTTATGCGATCGGGATCGCGATCGGCATCTATCTCACCGTCACCAGGGGCCTCGGGCTCCTGTGGATAGGCATCGCGGGCGTGTTCCTGTCGATCTTCTACACGGCCCCGCCGTTCAAACTCGTGCACCGGGGGCTCGGCGAGATCTGTGTTGCGCTTGGCTTCGGACCGATCATGGTTCTGGGGACCTACTACGTGATCGCCCAACGCTTCTCCTTCGAGGCGTTCTGGGCGTCGCTTCCCGTTGCCCTACTCATCATGCTGGTGCTGTACGTCAACCAGATCCCGGACAAGCCGGCGGACGCCAAGTCGGGGAAGAAGACGATCGTGGTGCGCCTCCCGAAGAACGCGATCGTGCTGGGGTACGGGCTATCGGTAGCCGCAGCCTTCCTGCTTATCGCGATCGGCGCCGTCACCGGCATCACGACGCGCTGGGCGCTCATCGCCCTCATCACGGCGCCGTACGGGTGGAGGGTGTACAAGGCGCTGGATACCTACTACGACAGCCCTTATGAACTGATGGCGTCTATGGGCGTGAACATCCAGCTGCACCTGTTCACGGGGCTGCTGCTGATCGTCGCTTACGTGATCGCTATCTTCGCCTGAGGAGCGCCTCCCGCGGCTCCCCCAGGGGCCCGGCCCCGGAGGGCGGGCACCTATTGATGGCTGAGCGAGTCAGTCCCCTTGCGCGGTGGCTTCCTCGACCGCTTGCCACGCCTTCCGAGCGGCGATGAGGACCGGATCCCACACGGGTGAGAAGGGGGGAGCGTAGGACAGATCGAGGTTGAGGATCTCGTCGACAGTCATCTCGTTCCATACCGCCGTAGCCAGGACGTCGATGCGCTTCGCCGCACCCTCTTCGCCCACGATCTGACCCCCGAGCAGACGGCCCGACCGGCGATCGACTACGAGCTTCGTGCGGATCTCCTTCGTGCCGGGGAAATACCCGGCACGCGTGGTGGATTCGGTCACCGTTGACACGATCTCGAAGCCCACCTCCAACGCCTCCGACTCGATAAGTCCTGTGCGCGCCAGTTCCGTCTCGCACACTTTCGACATCGCCGTTCCCGCAACGCCGGGGAACGTTGCGTACCCGCCCCCGATGTTGATGCCCGCGACGCGTCCCTCTTTGTTCGCATGGGTGCCGAGGGGGATCGTCACTGCCACCTGGGAAACGATGTGGAACTTCTCGGCGCAATCGCCGGCGGACCACACTCGGTCGATGCCCGTCCGCATCCGCCTATCCACCTCGATGCCTCCGGCGGAACCGATCGGTATCCCGGCTCCCTCGGCGAGTGCGATGTTCGGGCGCACGCCCAGCCCGAGGATCACGATATCGGCCGGCAGCGTCTGCGCCTCGGTCACCACCGCCGACACGCGGCCCGCGCGTGCTTCGAACCCGGCCACCCCTTCCTCCGGAAGGAACCGGATCCCCATCTTCGTCATCCCGTCGACGACGAGTGTGGCCATCTCAGGATCGAGCGTGGACATCGGTTGCGCGGCCTTCTCTACGACCGCCACCTCCATCCCCCGTGCGCGCAGCGCCTCGGCCATCTCGAGTCCGATGTAGCCGGCGCCGATCACCACGCCGCACTTCGGTTTGGTCGCCTCGAGATCCTCGAAGATCGTCCGGCCATCGTCGAGCGTCTGGACTCCGTAGATCCCTTCGACGTCGATCCCCGGGATGGGGGGCCGGATGGGAACCGCTCCCGTAGCGAACATCAAGTCGTCAAAGGGCTCCCACGATTCCGTGCCGTCGTCTATGGCCAGAACCTTCACGGCCCGCCGGTCGAGGTCGATCTCGGTGACCTCGTGGCGCATGCGGGTCTCGATCGAGTAGTCGCGGCGGAAGACCTCGGGCGTCCGGGCGATCAACGCTTCGAAGTTCTTGACCGCGCCCCCCACGAAGTACGGGATTCCGCACGCCGAATAGGACGTGTAGTTTCCCTTCTCGAACGCCACGATCTCGAGGTCGTCGGGCCCCCGGCGACGACGGGCCTGGGAGGCCGCGCTCATTCCCGCCGCGTCCCCGCCGATCACGACCAGTCGCTCGCCCATCGAGGACAGAGTAGACGGGAGGCCGCGGCTCCCTCAAGATAAGGAGAACAAGGACTTGGAGGGCGCAGATCCGATAGGCGGGACGGCAGAAACCCAAGACTCACCCTGGTCGAGTCAAGGGCGAACCTTGGGTCCCGGGCCCATAGCGACTGAGGTGTCGGTGTACTAACCGGTGCTTCCGCCGCCACTGCCACCATCGTCGGTGCCGCCGCCGCCACCACCATCGTCGGTGCCGCCACCGCCGCTAGCGACCTCGGTGTTGTCGCCGCCGCCTGTACCGTCGTTGCCGTCGGTCGCGTCACCATCGCCGGTGTTGTCGCCACCGTTGGTTCCGTCGTTGCCGTCGGTCGCGTCACCATCGCCGGTGTTGTCGCCGCCGTTGGTTCCGTCGTTGCCGCCGGTCGCGTCACCATCGCCGGTGTTGTTGCCACCATCGGTGCCGTCGTCGCCGCGCGTCCGGTCGTCATCGTCGTCTTCGACGGCCTCGTCCTCGTCGTTCTCGTCGTCTTGCTTGCGAAGCGCGTCGTCGTCGCGGTCGTCGACATCGATCGCCTTGGCATCGACGACTCCGGGTCCGTCGGCCTGTAGTGCGAAACCCGTCACCACTGCGAGGGCCACGGTCAAACCTGCTATCGCGAGTTTCCCGATACTCATCTCCGTCTCCCTTCCTAGTCGTTCCGCGTGGTAAT